>NZ_JAENWM010000112.1 GCF_016650035.1 Clostridium sp. | reverse complement strand
GTTGTTACTCAAGCTCATTACATACTATTTAGTCTTACGACTAAAATTTACTTCTTTTTACTAAAGTAATTAACTGGTTTAGCAAAATATTATTTTGCTATTCTTTACCTATTTCTCTGTTTAATTTTCAAAGACCAATTTCATTTGTCATCATGTGACGACCTCTATAATCTTACTATTTAATTTTTAAATTGTCAACATATTTTTCTATTTTTTTAAACATTATTTCTAACTTAGAAAATTATTTAACTTTTAAAAAATAAACTGCTATAGTTGCTCACTCAGCGACAAAAATTATTATATCAAATCTATTAGATACTGTAATTACATTATCATTATATTCTCATAGATTATTGTTGTTTTTCTAAATATATCTTTGTTTTTCTCCAATTTGCTCATAGTGATACACTAGGTTAGTTGTATATAATTTAAATGATCCTTCACAAAATATACCTCTAGTTTTTATAATAAGTTTATAACTATCCCATATTTTTATTTGATTGTACTTAATAAAAGAAATATAAACACTATAAAAAAAGCTTATTCGAAATTATTTCGAATAAGCTTTTTACTATTTTAATCTTCTGTTTCATTATTTGTTTCATCTTCTGCTTTATCCTCTATGTCTAAGTCATTTTCTTCAATGAATGGAGTCTCTATGATGTCTTCTTGCTCTAAGCTCTCATCCGTATTAATTTCATCGCTACAATTGATTTTAGCTATAGCAACTATATTATCTCCTTCTCCGCTCCTCATTAAAGTAACTCCCATAGTATTCCTACTTGTAGTTGATATTCCAGCAACATTTAACCTTATAACAATACCATTGCTATTTATAAGTATCATTTCATCGCCGTCTTTTACTATTTTAGCACCTACAAGTTTTCCTGTTTTCTCTGATACCTTGTAAGTTATTACCCCTTTACCACCTCTATGTTGAAGTGAGTATTCTGAAACTAAGGTTCTTTTTCCGAAACCATTTTCACTTATAACTAAAAGTTCCTCTTCAGGTGTAACAATATTCATAGCCACTACGATATCGTCTTGTCTTAGTGTTAACGCCTTAACTCCCGTTGCAGTTCTTCCCATGCCTCTTACATCTTTTTCGCTAAATCTTATAGAATAACCATTTTTAGTAGCAAATAACATTTCACTATGTCCATTTACTATTGCAACTCCAATTAATTCATCATCTTCTCTTAAATTTATTGCCTTTAACCCATTCTTTCTTATAGCAGCATATTTATCAAGTGATGTTTTCTTGACTAATCCATGTTTTGTTCCCATTATAAGATAATTATCTTCAGTAAATTCTTTAAGAGATATAACAGCTTGAATTTTTTCATCGTTAGCTATAGGTATAATATTAACTAAATTGGTTCCCTTAGCTGTTCTACCACCTTCAGGAATCTCAAATGCTTTTAATCTAAATGCTTTACCAGTATTTGTGAACAAAAGAATATTATTATGAGTTGAGGTTATAAAAATATGTTCTACAAAATCATCCTCCTTTGTAGTAACACCTTGTATACCTCTACCCCCTCTTTTTTGAGCACTATAGGTATCAGCTGGAAGCCTCTTTATATAACCCGCATGGGTCAATGTTATTACAACATCTTCCTCTTGAATTAAATCTTCCTCGTCCAAGCTATATGGATTTTTCTCTATTGCAGTTCTTCTTGTATCACCATATTTATTTCTAATCTCCAAAAGCTCATCATTTATTATTTTAAGCAATACTGTTTCATCTGCTAATATTTCTTGTAAATAATTAACTGTTTTCATTAATTCATTATACTCATCTTCAATTTTATCTCTTTCAAGACCCGTAAGTCTTCCAAGTCTCATATCAACAATAGCAGTAGCCTGTTTTTCTGATAAATCAAAAGCATTCATTAAACTTTCTTTAGCTTCACTGATAATTTTTGCTGCTCTTATTAAACGAATTACTTCATCAATGTGATCTAATGCAATCTTTAAACCTTCTAGAATATGAGCTCTAGCTAATGCTTTATCAAGATCAAATTGAGTTCTTCTTCTTATTACCTCTTTTTGATGATCTAAATAATAAACCAAGCACTGTTTTAAATTTAAAGTCTGAGGTTCTCCATTAACAAGTGCTATCATTATAACTCCAAAAGTGTCTTGCATTCTTGTATGTTTAAATAGCCTATTTAATACTATGTTAGGGTTTGCATCTCTTTTTAGTTCTATAACAATTCTCATACCTTCTCTATCTGATTCATCTCTGAGGTCTGATATTCCATCAATTTTCTTATCTTTTACTAAATCTGCAATACCTTCAATAAGTCTTGCTTTATTAACTTGGTAAGGTAATTCTGTTACTATTATTGAATTTCTGCCTTTATTCTCTTCAATGTCCGTTTTGGCCCTTACAAGTATTCTTCCTCTTCCCGTTTCATAAGCACTTTTTATTCCTGCTCTTCCTAAAATGATTCCTGCTGTAGGAAAATCTGGACCTTTTATTTTTGTCATTAAATCACTTATTTCTACTTCTGGGTCTTCAATAAGCATTAACACTCCATCTATAATCTCTATTAAGTTATGTGGAGGTATATTGGTTGCCATACCTACTGCAATACCTGTTGATCCGTTAACTAAAAGATTAGGAAATCTTGAAGGCAAAACTGATGGTTCTTTTTCTTCCCCATCAAAGTTAGGAACATAATCCACTGTCTCTTTATTAATATCGCGAAGCATCTGTATTGTAATTTTGCTCATTTTAGCTTCTGTATATCTCATCGCTGCCGCTGAATCACCATCTACAGAACCAAAGTTACCATGACCATCAACCAAAATACATCTTTGTGAAAAATCTTGAGCCATTCTAACGAGTGCTCCATAAACTGCAGTATCACCATGTGGGTGATATTTACCTAAAACGTCTCCAACAATTCTAGCACACTTCCTATATCCCTTTTCTGGTGTTAATCCTAGTTCATGCATAGAATATAATATCCTTCTATGAACAGGCTTAAGACCATCACGAACATCTGGAAGTGCACGACTTACTATAACGCTCATAGCATAATCTATATAGGATTTCTTCATTTCTTTTCTTATATCTACAGGTAAAATTTTCCCCTGATTGTTCATATGTTACACCTCTTTAAAAAAAATATTTTAACGACATTTCTGAATATAATTTAACTATTACCTATGACTTAATACAATTGCTTTATTAAATTGACCAAATCAATTTAAATAATCTATACGTCTAAGTTAAGTACTTTCTTAGCATTTTCTTGGATAAATTCTCTACGTGGTTCTACTTTATCACCCATAAGAATAGTAAATATTTCATCTGCTGCCATTGCATCCTCTACACAGACCTGAAGGAGAGTTCGCTCTTCGGGATTCATTGTTGTATCCCAAAGCTGTTCTGGGTTCATTTCCCCAAGACCTTTGTATCTTTGTATATCAGTGTTAGTGTCTTTTCCACCAAATTCTAAAAGCGTCTTTTCAAGCTCTTTTTCACTATATATATACTGCTCTTTTTTACCCTTAGAAACCTTAAATAATGGAGGTTGAGCTACATATACATGTCCCTCCTCAACTAATTCTTTCATGTATCTATAAAAGAACGTTAGAAGTAGAGTTCTAATATGTGCTCCATCTACGTCTGCATCTGTCATAATAATAATACGATCATATCTTATTTTTTTTACATCAAAGTCCTTACCTATACCAGCACCAAATGCAGTTATCATAGCTCTAATTTCATTAGATGCTAGCATTTTGTCAATTCTTTGCTTTTCAACATTCATTATTTTTCCTTTAAGAGGAAGTATAGCTTGAAATTTTCTATTTCTACCCTGTTTCGCTGAACCACCAGCTGAATCACCCTCGACTAGATATATTTCACATTCCAAAGGGTCTTTTGAAGCACAATCTGATAATTTTCCAGGAAGAGTTGTACTTTCAAGTATAGATTTTCTTCTTGTAAGTTCTCTTGCTTTTTTTGCTGCATCTCTTGCTCTAGCTGCATTTAATGACTTGTCTATTATATTTTTACCTAACTCAGGATTTTCCTCTAGAACATTACTGATAGCCTCACCAACTATGCTATCAACTATGCCTCTTACTTCACTATTCCCAAGTTTAGTTTTTGTTTGACCTTCAAATTGAGGATCCGTAAGCTTTATAGATATTACAGCTGTAAGCCCTTCTCGTACATCCTCACCAGATAAGTTTTTATCATTATCTTTTAAATAACCAAATTTTTTAGCATAATCATTTACTATTCTAGTTAGTGCATTTTTAAAACCAACTAGATGTGTTCCACCTTCTACAGTATCTATATTATTCGCAAAAGAAAATATATTTTCTGTGTATGTATCATTGTATTGTAATGCTATTTCAACAATATAATCATCCTTACTTCCTTGTATATATATAGGATCCGGATGAACTTTACCCTTATTTCTATTTAAATATTCTACAAAGGATTTTATTCCTCCCTCGTACAAAAATTCTTGCTTTTTATCTTCTCTTTCATCTTCTAGAGTTATTCTTATACCCTTATTTAAAAAAGCTAATTCTCTTAGTCTTTGAGAAACTGTTTCATAATCAAAATCAACTTCCTCAAAAATTTCTGCATCAGGAGCAAAAAATATTTTTGTTCCATGTTCCTCTGTTGTTCCTATTTTCTCAAGTGTACTAGTAGTTTTTCCTTTTGAAAATGTTTGTTTCCATATTTCACCATCCACTTTAACTTCTACTTCACAAACCTCAGACAGTGCATTAACTACGGATGCTCCAACACCATGAAGACCACCTGATACTTTGTATGCTCCACCACCAAATTTTCCACCAGCATGTAGTACTGTCATTATAACTTCTACAGTAGGTATTTTCATTTTATGATGTATTCCTACAGGCATACCTCTACCGTCATCTATAACAGTTACAGAATTATCTGCGTGTATAAACACATTAATATTCTTACAAAAACCTGCCATTGCCTCATCTATACTGTTATCTACAATTTCATAAACTAAATGATGAAGCCCGCGAATACTAGTGCTTCCTATATACATACCAGGTCTTTTTCTTACTGCTTCTAATCCTTCAAGTACTTGTATTTGACTTTCGTCGTAAATATTATTTAATTCCATGAATGTTCCTCCTAATTTACTCTAAAGCTCATAATATACGGTTTCTGTTCTCTTAGATAGTGTTTGAGATGATATTGGTGAAAAATATATTTTACTTTTTTTATCGACCTCAGCTATAACAAATGATTTAGACATATTCTTTGTTATTCTCTCTACAAAACCATCTTCTTCGGCCATTCTTAAAAATTGATTAGTATCCGAACTGTACATAGTAGTTTCCATGTCAAATATACCTATAATGTCTTTTATAGGCACTACAACATTTTCTCCCAAATGTAAAAACATATAATATCCTCCTTAATAATTCATACTATCTTATTTTAATCTATGTAATTTCTCTTAATTCACCTGACATAACCTCAAATATCTTACTTTCAGAATTTAAATGTTTCCTAATATCATTGATCCCAGTGCAAGTAATTAATGTTTGAACTTCTTTTATAGAATTTAATATATATTCTTGCCTTTTTGTATCTAATTCAGACAGTACATCATCAAGTAATAATACTGGGTATTCTCCAGTTAGTTCTTTTATTATTGCTAGTGCTGAAAATTTAATGGTTAAAACCGATGTTCTTTGTTGTCCTTGCGATCCAAAAATTCTAGCATCGTTGCCGTTAATATCTATGGAAAAGTCATCTCTATGTGGACCTATTGATGTGGTTCTAGTTTCAATATCTCTTTTTCTATTTTTACACAGGAGAGAATACAATTTTTCCTCTATGTTATCGGATCCTTTTATGGGTGTTAGATATTTAATCTCTATTAATTCACTATTGGACGTTATATCACTATGTATTTTTTTTCCTTTTAAATTTAATTTTTCTACATATGTAATTCTATCTTTTATTATAATTGCACCAAATTCACTAAGCTGTTTATCATATACCTCAATAATGTCACTATTTGTATTCCATTTCTTTATAGCCACATTTCTTTCATTTAGAATTTTTTTATATTGAGTTAAGCTATAGTAATAACGGCTACTTAACTTACACAGTTCTATATCTAGAAATTTCCGTCTATGTGACGGAGAATCTTTAACAATATTTAAATCCTCAGGAGAAAACATGATTACATTGAAACTTCCTACAAGCTCTGACAGTTTTAGAACCTTTATAGAATTAATATTTACTCCTTTTTTACCTTCTTTAAAAATCTTTATTTCTATCTTTTTATCTAGTCTAGTTTTACACACATAAAGTTTTATATATGCTTCTGTGCCATTCCAGTTTATTAATTCCTTATCTCTATTGGTTCTATGAGACTTAGCCAAACTACAATAATAAATCGCTTCTAAAATATTTGTTTTCCCTTGTGCGTTATCTCCTACAAATACATTAGCACCTTTATTTAATTCTATAAATAGTTTGTTAAAATTTCTAAAATTTAAAAGTTGTAAATATTTTACATGCATATAATCACCTATTATGATTATAACATATATATATATAATTATATTAGTTAATATGTATAATTATATTCTTAAAATCATTTTACAATAAACATAAATTGTGCACCGTAGAAAGTTTAATATTTCTACGGTGCATTCATTTATTTTAAACTATTTTATAAGACTCATTATTAAACTCAATTATATCACCTTTTTTTAATTTTTTGCCTCTTTGAGTTTCTATCTCACCATTAACTTTAATATCCTCATTTTTGATATAGTATTTTGCTTCTGTACCTAAACAAGCTATTCCAGCCCATTTTAGAAAAGAATCTAATTTTATTATATCCGTTTCTATCTTTATTTCATTCATTTAAAAACCTTCTTCCCACAAATATTTTTATAAATATATTTTATTATTAATTATTTGTAGCTCTTATCCTTACTGGTAATACCATATAAGTACAATTATTTATTTCCTTGTTTTTCACTACACAAGGATTAACACCGCTAGAAAACTCCATAATGATTTCTTCCTCTTCCATGATTTTAAGTAACTCTATTAGGTATTTAGAGTTAAATGCAATTTGCAGAGGCTCTCCTTGCAAAATTATATTTATTTCCTCTCTAGCCTTTCCCAATTGAGAATTGGATGTAATTATCATGATATCTTCTTCTATATTAAATTTAACTAAATTTGTATTTCCCTCCTTTGCCATAAGAGATGCTCTTTCTATACAGTTTAGTAATTCAGCTCTTTTAGCTGTTATTTTTAGTTTATATTCTTCAGGTATTATTGAATTATATTTTATGAACTCACCTTCGAGAAGTCTTGATATAACTTTTGTTCTACCAATGTTAAATAGAATATGGTTTGGAGTGAATGTTATATTAACATTTTCATCGGTTTCCTCTAGTATTTTTGCTACTTCGCTTAATGTTTTACCTGGTATTACAGCATTTATACTATAATCGTTATCCACATGTTCACTTCTAAAGGCTACTCTATATCCGTCTAGTGCTATAAGATTAAGCTTTTTATCTTTTATTTCTAATAATACTCCTGTAAGAATTGGCCTAGTCTCATCTTGAGCAACTGCAAATATAGTACCTTTCATCATATTTTTTAATACCTTTTGAGAAATAGAAAAAATCATATTTTCTATTATATTAGGTAAACTCGGATAATCATCACCATTCATATGTATTATAGTTGCATATGATTTTTGGCAAACTATTTTAATAGAATTATTCTCATCAGAAGAGATATCTACTGTACTATTAGGTAATTTTCTTATAATTTCACCAAAAAGCTTAGAATCTAATACTACACTTCCATCTTCAATAACGTCTGCAGTAATTTTAGCTTCAATGCTTAAATCAACATCAGATCCTATAAGCGTTATTTCTTTATTTTTTGCAATTATTAATATTCCTTGTAATATAGGCATAGTAGATTTTCCAGTAATAGCTTTTTGTACATTTGAAATGGCTTCTTGTAATACATTTTTTTCGCATATAAATTTCATTAAAAAAAGGCCTCCTTATCCACATGGGAAATTAATTAAAGATAGGTAAGATACTAATCAAAAATAGTAGTAATAGTAGTAGGGGCTGTTGATATGTTAGTAACCTATGCTAGGCTTTAAGCCCGAACAATAATCATGATAACTAAATGTGGATATGTATGCAAAAAAAAACTACAGTTATCCACAGTATCAACAGCTGAGAGTTATGTATTATTTTATACACAGGGTTATATATAACTAGTATCAACAATTGTTAGTAACATCAGTTAGTATAGGCATTATACTACTTTTGATTTATCTTTTTAGTAAGTTCTGCTATGTTATCTTGTAAATTTTCATCTTCTTTAAGACCTTTAGATATTTTCTCACAGGCGTGTATTACGGTTGTATGATCTCTGCCTCCAAATTCTTCTCCTATTTTAGGTAGTGACATATCTGTAAGTTTTCTGCACAAATACATTGCAATTTGTCTTGGAAAGGTTATGTTTCTAGTTCTTCTTGAAGATTTAAAATCCTCTACTTTTAAATTAAAATAGCTAGAAACTATATCTTGTATCAGTTCAATAGTTACTTGTTTTGAATTCCGATTAGAAATAATATCTTTAAGTGCTTCAGAAGCTAAATCTATACCGATTTCTTTATTAGTTAGTGAAGAGAAAGCTACTATTCTAATAAGAGCTCCTTCTAGTTCTCGTATATTAGATTTTATCTTTGTGGCAATATACACCAAGACTTCATTAGGTATAACTAAATTATCTACATCTGCTTTCTTTTTTAGAATAGCAATTCTAGTTTCAAAATCAGGGGCTTGTGTATCGGCTATAAGTCCCCATTCAAATCTAGACCGAAGCCTGTCTTCTAGAGTAGGTATTTCTTTAGGTGGTCTATCACTAGATAAGATAATTTGTTTATTTGCTTCATGAAGATCATTAAATGTATGAAAGAACTCTTCTTGAGTACGTTCTTTACCTGCAATAAATTGAATATCATCAATTAAAAGTACATCTACATTTCTATACTTATTTCTAAATTCTACGTTTTTGTCATCTTTAATAGAATTTATAAGTTCATTTGTAAATTTCTCAGAGGATACGTATACAACCTTAGATTTAGGGTTATTAGCCAATATATAATGGCCAATAGCATGCATTAAATGTGTTTTTCCAAGACCAACCCCCCCATAAATAAACAGTGGGTTATATGCCTTTGCGGGAGATTCAGCTACGGCAAGAGATGCTGCATGAGCAAATCTATTACTGTTTCCAATGACGAAAGAGTCGAAGGTATACTTTGGGTTTAACGTTGCAGACATTTCGTCATTAACTATTGAGCTATTCCTTTCGGCTTCTCGTTTTGATTTAGGTGACTCTATTTCCGCTACTTCTTCAGATAATATAAAGAAATCTATCTTATATGTTTTAGATGTAAGTAATTTTACAGCATTCATTATTAAATCTTTATATCTATTTTCTAGAATGTCTTTGGTAAAATTATTAGGAACACCTAATTTAAAAGTATTATTGTCTAAGGCCATAGGTTCTATACTTTTAATCCAAGTATTAAAACTAACTTCTGTAAGTTCGCCTTTTATTATGTTTAAGGTTTTTTCCCAGATATCTTTAATTTGGGTGCTCATGTTCTATCCTCCAGTCAATTAAAAAAATTTTTATATAAAAGTAAACAATGTATAAACAGAGTTATAAACATTAAATTTACAACTTATAAATTGTTAATAAGTAGCATTAAAAATATGCACATGTTAATAACTTTGTTTATACTTCTAATATAACTTAAATTACTAACAATCAAAAAAAAAATATATCAACATATTAAATAACGAATAAATCTACTTATATAGCTAAAAACAGATAAAAGTTATAAGTTTTATACAACATTGTAGTAGTTATTCACAATTTTGTCCACAACTTGTGAATAACTTTATTTTTATATAGGTTATTCACAGCCTATTCTTATATAATATCAAAAAAAAGCAAGGTGTTCAAGAAGTTATCCACAAAAAAACATATAAATATAAAAAATATCAACAATAGCAATGAAAATCAGACCTGAAGCATAAAAATATAGCCCTTGTATATCAAGGGCTATAAGTTTTTTTCGAAAAACTTTTTCTTAAATGCCTCTGGACAACACCACAGATCACATGTTATGATAATATTGGACAGGTAGGTG
>NZ_JAENWM010000031.1 GCF_016650035.1 Clostridium sp. | reverse complement strand
ATCATACTTTTACAAAAGCAAAGCACCAACAATTAGTTGGTGCTAATGTTTCACATGATTTGGGACATTTTCAAAAATGCTTGACAGTTTTTTTGTTGTAAATATTACAATATGGACTAAGATTTTCTTCATAAAATATAAATCAACTAAATTTTCCCAAAATTTTCTTTGAATTGTATTTATTTATTCAAATTATATTTTTCTAAACTTTTAACTATTACAGAATCATATTCTTTTGAATCCAATATTTCCTTAAAACACTTTTGAGAATCTGCGTCCCCATGTACCAGAAAAACCTTTTTAGGTTTTATCTTTATATTTTCCAGAAAATTAATTAAGCCATTTCTATCTGCATGACCGGAAAGCCCTTGTAAATTATATATTTTTGCTTCCACTGAAATATCTTCTCCAAAAATTCTAACCATCTTATTCCCATCTAAAATCCTTCTACCTAGGGTGCCCTCAGCTTGATATCCTACAAATACCACTGAATTTTCACTTCTCCACAAATTATGCTTTAAATGATGTTTTATTCTACCTGCATCACACATTCCACTACTTGATATTATAATGATTCCCTTTTCTATATCATTAAGCTTCATAGAATCCTCAGCGCAGTGAGTAAAAGTAAGTCCTTTAAACTCCAGTACATTACTATCATGTTTTTGGTATTCTTTTGCGTCAGCATCGAAATATTCTGTATTACTTTCAAAAATTCTTGTTGCTTTTTCTGCAAGAGGGCTATCCACATAAACACCACAGTTTTTAATAGTATCTTCTTCGATGTACATATTAAGTGCATATAGTACTTCTTGTGTTCTTCCCACTGCAAAGGATGGGATTATAACATTTCCACCTCTATCGAAAGTTTCTTTTATTATATTAGCTAATTCTTTTAATACATCTTCTAATTTACTATGTACCTTATCTCCATAAGTAGTCTCCATAATCACATAGTCTGCACTCTCTATAGGTATAGGATCATTTATTAGTGGGATATTGAAATTACCTAAATCTCCACTATAAACAAGCTTTACTGATTTTTCATCTTCTTCTTCCATTTCCAGTTCGATAATAGCCGACCCAAGTAAATGGCCTGCATCCTTTAAAATAAGTGTTAGTCCTTCAAAAGGCTTTATTTCCTCATTATAATCATAACCTTTAAAAAGTTTTATACATTCTTCTGCTATTTTCGAAGTATATAATGCCTCTTCCGGTAGTAGGCCTTTCTTTTCAATTTTCTTATTTTTCCAGTGTACCTCCATCTCTTGAATATGCCCACTATCCGGTAGCATAACCTGACACAATTCCATTGTAGCTTTACTACAAATTATTTCACCTTTGAATCCTCGCTTATATAATAATGGGATTCTACCACTATGATCCATGTGAGCATGGGACAATATCACTAAATCTATATCTTCTGGATTAAACCCGAAATTTCGATTTTTACCTTTGTCTCCATCTTTTCCTTGATATAACCCACAATCCAATAAGATAGTTTTGCCTCGTAACCTTAGTATATGGCATGAACCTGTAACACACTGCGTTGCACCTGAAAATTGAAGTTCCATTTTCTTCTCCTTTAATTTAAATTTTAAAACAATTATTTATCCTCATAATTACAGTCTTCACCACTTTCGTTTTTTTTATATGCAAAATATTATTTTAATATTTATTAGCTAATTAGAACCTAATAAAAAGATGAAGAATTTTCACATTCATCATCTTTTTCTATATTTTTCTATTAAATCTACTATTAAATCAATACTTTTTTCAGTATTGCTAGAATTCATGCTTTTAATATATTCGTGTCTATCATTATAGAGTTCATTAATTTTTGTTTCTAAATTTTCAGGGGTGAGCTCATCCTCTTGGATAACCATACTATAACCGCTTTTTTGAAAAGACTCTGCATTAAGTATTTGATCTCCTCTGCTAGATTTACCGGATAGAGGAATTAATAAATTAGGCTTCCTCATTGCCAAAAGTTCAAAAATAGCATTGGCTCCCGCCCTTGACACAACAAGATCTGAACTAGTAAGTAAATGAGGTAATTCTTCTTTTACATACTCATATTGCACATACCCCTTTTTGTTTTCAAGTGTTCTATCAATATTACCATTGCCACAAATATGAATAACATTAAAGAGTAATAACAATTTTTCAAGTTTTTTACGTATTGCTTCATTTATAATTTTAGATCCCAAACTACCACCGATAACCATTAGTATTGGTCTATCATTTTTAAAACCACATATTTCCTTACCTTTTATTTTGCTTCCCTGAAATAATTCGGCTCGTATAGGATTTCCAGTTAATACCCCTTTATCATTTTTTATTTCCTTTAACGACTCCGGAAAAGTTACACATAGTTTAGTACAATAAGGAGCCGCCAGCCTATTAGCAAGTCCTGGTGTAATATCACATTCATGTGCAATTACTGGCACTTTATTTAAGTATGCTGCAAGCACTACAGGTACCGAAACAAAACCGCCTTTAGAAAAAACTATGTCTGGCTTTTGCATTTTTATAATTTTTTTCGCCTCAAAAATACCCTTGATTACTTTAAAAGGGTCAGAAAAATTTTTAAAATCAAAATATCTTCGAAGTTTCCCACTAGATATAGGGTAATATTTTATATTTTCGCCCTCTATTATTTTTCTTTCAATACCATCCTTTGTACCTATATATTCAATTTCATAATCTAAGGTTTTAAGTTTTGGTATAAGTGCAAGATTTGGTGTTACGTGTCCAGCAGATCCGCCACCAGTCATTATTATTTTATGTTTTACCACTTTAACACTCCTTCTAAAAAACATGTTTTAATCAGTATATTCTACATTATTATATACCAAGTTGGATGAAAAGTTCTACTGTTCACTAAATAAATTTATTGTTCACTAAATAAATTTATTGTTTATTATAATTATAGTTGTCCATAATTTGCTAAACTGTATATAATTTTCAAAACTCTCCTTCAACTCACTAAAATAAAAATTAAATATACGGATAAACTACTATTATAAAATAATCACAAAAATAAAAGGAGGAATTAATAATGGCTAACAAAACATTAGTACCACAAGCAAGAGAGGGACTTAACAAATTTAAAATGGAAGCTGCTCAGGAAGTTGGAGTTAGTTTGAAGAATGGATACAATGGAGATCTTACTTCAAGACAAAATGGTTCCGTAGGCGGACAAATGGTAAAAAAAATGGTAGAACAGTACGAAAAAAATTTATAATTTAAAAACCATAAGTTGAAATTTAAAAAGTTAAGAGGTATATGCTAGTCATATACCTCTTAACTTTTGTTGTTTTCGCCTATTTAAATCATGTAATTATTTTTAAATATATTAAGTATTTCCTAATTTGGTTATCATTAATTCAAAATATTGTACTTGCCTTATTTTCCTTAAATAATCTGTTATATATTTTGAATTTCTGCACAAGATACTATCATAACAAAACAAAATATAATTTAAAAGGAGTGATTAACAAATGTCAAACAGAAAATTAGTACCTCAAGCTAAAGCTGGATTAAATTCATTTAAAATGGAAACTGCAAAAGAACTAGGTGTTAATTTTACAGATTATAATGGTGATTTAACTTCAAGGGAATGTGGTTCTGTTGGCGGAGAAATGGTTAAGAAAATGGTACAACAATACGAAAGTAATTTATAATTTTAAAAAAATATAACAGAGACACATAGGCTTAATGTCTATGTGTCTTTAATGCTTTAATGTATCTTAAATTCTAGAATCTTTAATTGAATAGATGTACGCCCATTATATTCATTAATTTGAGGCGAATAAATCAGATCTAGTTTCATACCTCTAGGGCTTTTAAGATAGTTCATATGATCTTGTCCATAGTTATCTTTTAGCATTTCTATAAACTCTTCGACTTTATTAAAACATATTCCATCTATTATTTTATCTTCCCCTGACACTCGACATTTTATTTTTAATGTATTAGCATTTTTACCTAGTATGTCTATCTTTAGAACAGAAATATTCTTTTCAGCAAGAAGAGGTGCTGGATTTCCTTTGCCAAAAGGCTCGAGCATTTCTAATTCTTCAATTATTTCATAATTTATTTTATTTAATGGCATCCTCTGGTCTATTCTTACCTTTGGAACTATGTCCTCATCTGTTAAAGTGCAAATGCGGTTTAACTTTTCCCTTAACCTATCTATATTTTCTTCTTTTATAGATAGCCCTGCAGCCATGGGATGACCTCCAAATTTCTCCATAAGTTCTTCACATTTTATTAGTTCCTCAAATAAATTGTATTCTTCAATAGACCTTGCAGAGCCTTTTGGATTATCTTTTCCCTTAGTAAGTATTATAGTTGGAACATGAAAAGCTTCCCTAACACGCCCTGCTACAATTCCTGCTATGCTCTCATGAATAGTATCTTTATAAATTACTAGTACTTTATCATTTTTATAAGTGGAATTTTCTATGAGCTTTATTACCTCTTCTACATTAACTGTTGTCATCTCTTGTCTTGTTTTATTAAGATCAAATAATACCTTAGCTAGGTCCTTTGCTCTAGTTTCCTCTTCGCATAGGAGTAACTCCACGGAAAGTGCTGCTGTATCTAATCTTCCTGTAGCATTTATGCATGGTCCTATTTGAAACCCAACATTGTAAGATTTCATCTCCTTGCCTTCAATGCCCAAAATTTCCTTTAGACATTTAAGCCCAAGATTTTTTGTATTTGTTAACGCTTTTAAAGCGTTCTTAGCAATTGTTCTATTCTCTGAAACCAAATCTACCACATCACATATAGTTCCTATCCCTGCTATCTCCATAAGTTCTTGTGCCTTTTCACAATCAATCCCAAGTTTTATATATAGTGCTTGTACAAATTTAAAAGCTATACCTGCCCCAGATAAATTTTTAAAGGGATAATTACATTCCACTTGTTTTGGATTTATAACCGCATCCGCTAGTGGAATTTTAAAAGTTCTTACTCCACTATCTTCTTCGTCAAATGCTAACTCATGGTGATCAGTCACTATAACAGTCATTCCTAGTTCTTTTGCTAGTTTAACTTGTTCAATAGCAGCTATTCCATTGTCACAAGTTAAAATTACTGAAACTCCTTGTTGCTTTAGTTTTCTTATTCTATCACTATTGATCCCATATCCTTCATTTTCTCTATCTGGCACATAGTAATCCACTAGTGCACCGCAGTGTTTTAGTGCCTTATACAGTATAACAGTACTAGTAACTCCATCAGCATCATAATCCCCATATACAACTATTTTTTCACTATTTCCTATAGATAATACTATTATACCTATGGCCTTTTCCATATCTTTCATTAAAAATGGATCATATAAATCATCCAAACTAGCTCTCATAAATTTTTTTATATCTACTTCATTATTTAATCCCCTATTAATTAATATCTTAGCAATAACTTCACTTACCCCAGAGTTTTTTGCTAGTAAACTAATATCCTTAGAGGTATTTCTTAGTAACCACTTTTTCTCCATAATTATCTCCTATTTATTATTATTTGAATTCGGCATTAGTACTTGTATAGTAGGATTCACTAATACTTTGTTTACTACTGCCATTATTTCACTTTCACTTATACTTTGCATACCTTCAAATTCGGAAAAAATTTCTAGTCCACTTCCGTACATGATTTCATGTACACATAAATTCATGCTAGTTTGAATAGATTTCTCTAGTGCTAGCATTCTTCTTAATTTGTAACTTTTGCATAGCTTTAAAATACACTTCTCATCAAAATAATTCCTAGGTTTTTTAACTTTTTCTATTTCATCATTAATAATTTTTATAGTGTTTTGGACATTTTCATATGAAGTTCCAAGATAAATTGTAAAAAGTTTTATTCCTGTTTCATTTTTAATTTTGCTGCCTATATCATATACAAGCCCTCTCTTAGTTCTAATTTCATGGTACAATATACTACTTGTACCTTCTCCGAACACTAAATTAAATAACTTTAATGCGCTAATTTCTCTTGGATTTAAATCATGTACTGAAAAACAATATTGAATTTTTGCTCCTTGTATATCATTTTTATATTGAAAGTAGGTGCCGGGATTATTATTTTCGTATACGTACTCCTCATCCTTTTTTACTGTCTGTTTTTCATTAGTTAACTTAGAATCAGAATTGCATAAATACATCTCTACTATTTTCGAAACACTTTCAATGCTCATCGAGGATACAACTGACACTACACAATTATCCGCAGTATAATGTTTGTGGTAAAAATCTATAATTTGCTTTATCGTAATGGATTTAATGCTTTCCTCCGTGCCAATAATTAAATCCTTTAATCTTCGCTCTTTAAAACAACTATTAAACATGGTATCTTCGCAAAACTGATTTGTGTCATCCTTCCATTCTTTTAGTTCTTCAATAATCACACCTATTTCCTCTTTGAATCCATTTAGCGGGAAAGTTGGGTTTAAAAGAATATCAGAGTAAATTTTAAAACCTTTTTCAAAATCCTCATCTAGGGTGGTTCCATAATATACTGCATAAGGATAATTAGTCATTGCATTACAAAACCCAAAAGTTTCATCGCATAATATATTTATTTGGTATTCTGTCAGCGAAGATGTACCCTTAAAAAGCATGTGCTCTACCACATGAGCAATTCCTAGTTGTTCTTTTTTTTCACTGTTTGCACCTGCATTAAATCCTATTGTAAAAGAAGTCAAATTATTTTCTGCACTCTTATATAATAATTTTATTCCGCTCTTAAGTATTATTTTTTCCATATAAGCACCTTCATTTTTTTATTTGATTTAAAATACAAAAAAGACATGCTAAGATTAGTTTATTTAAACTCACATTGCATGCCTTTTTTATATTTCTATTCTAAAATAACAACCTCTACGTAATCATCCACTAGTGCATTGGTTAAGTTTTTACCTCTACCTGCTCTATTTTGAACGTTTATATCATCAAGTCTTATAACCTTTTTTTCACCTTTAAATGAACTAACTGTTAGTGATAAACCCTGATCTAGTGTGGCAACTACTTCACTACTTGATTCTGTGTTTTTCGTTACTGCAACTACCAAATCTACAAATATAACTTCATCATCATCCTTTAGACTTATTCCTGTTACCCCGGAGGCAACCTTCCCCATAAAGTTAATATTATTCACATTAAATCTTATGCACATTGCCTTTTTTGTTATAAGCAATACGTCTTTCTCGACATTATCAAGGTTGATTTTTACAGAGGTTATTTTATCTTCCTCTGTTTTAAGTTTATAAACAAGTGTAGAGAAAAAGTCTCCCTGAAGTTCACTAAGTTTAGTTCTTTTTGTAAATCCTTTTTTTGTAAAGAAATATATACTAGAATCCTCGTTAAAATCATCAACTGAAACAATATCTACTATTTTATCATAAAGATTAAAATTATCTAATAGAGTATTAATAATTATGCCCTTCTTTGGAGTATTCTGGATCATATAGCTAGGCAGCTTATGAACTATGCCTTTTTCCGTAAATATAAGCAATGTAGAAGATGATTTAGTATAGGTACTTAAGGGAGTATTGCTCCTTCTACTAGATATTTTTATTACACCTTTTACATTTATACTAATATTAAATTCTTTATAGTCAGAATCCTGCGTAAATTCTATTGCACCCACTTGATCCTGTGCTGTAAGGTGGAATAACTGAGTGCCCAGTGTATTTCTATCAATGGATTCTAGTGATGGCCTTTCTACTGAAAATTCCAAACCTTCCACAGTGGATACCTTTATAAATTTTTCTTGTTTTTTCTTGCCTATTAACCACACTTTCAGAAGTGTTTCATTTTCTCTTAATTTTAAAGCTGCTAGTTTAGTATAACTAGTAACAAATTTATCCAGATCAGTTTTCTTTATATTACCTTTGCTAGTAAAAAACATAAATTCATTATGACAAGATAGATTTTCTGCTGAGAAACAATCAACAATTTTTTCTTTTGTAAGGTCTATCCCTCGAATAAGCGTATCAAGTCTTTCGCCTTTTTCTTTCCACTTATATTCTGGAACTATGTCTCCCTTTAGTTGATACATATTTCCAGCATCAGTAAATATCATTAAGGCATCCTTAGTATTTGTTTGAAGTAGACATGTATTAAAATCTCCCTCTCTATACTCTATATCTTCTATATTAGTGTTAGACCTATTATAAGATTTCATAGGTACTCTCTTTATATATCCGTCATTAGATAAGGTTATCATAATATCCTCTACCACGATTAATTCATCTAAATCTATCTTAGCTTCGTTGTCATCTTCAATGATTTCAGAACGCCTTGGATCGTTATATTTTTCTTTAATTTCTGTAATCTCCATTTTTATAACTTTCAAAAGTTCATTTTTATTTTCAAGAATTTTCTTATATCCCTTAATTAGTATTTCTAATTTTTTATACTCTTTTAGAAATATTTTTATTTCAAGGCCCGTAAGCTTATATAGCATAAGTTCAAGTATGGCTTCCGTTTGAGTAGCTGTAAAACCAAATTTAACTTCAATGTTTGCACCAGCATCCTTTTTAGATTTTGAACTTCTAATGGTAGCAATAATCTCATCCATTACATCTATAGCCTTAATAAATCCTTCTACGATATGAAATCTCTTTTCTGCAACTTCTAATTGACTTAGAGTTCTTCTAGTCACAACATCCTTTTGATGATTTAAATAATGCATTAATATAGTTTTAAGTCCCATAGTTTCAGGTTTTCCATTGGCCAGGGCTACCATATTAAAAGGTACCGTACATTGAAGTTCTGTTTTCTTTAATAAGTATCTAAGTACCATAGCTGCAGTGTCCTTACTTGTAGACTTTTTAAATTCAATTACTGATCTAAGTCCACTTCTATCGGATTCATCTCTAATATCTATAATGGATTCTAACGCTTTTGAGTGTTTTTTATCCGCTGTCATCTCAGAAATAAATCCTAGTAATTTCGCCTTGTTTTTTCTGTACGGAAACTCTGTAATAACTATGCCAAGACGTCCAGTTTCTAAAGTTTCAATTTTAACTTTTGAACGTAGTGTTACCTTACCTTCTCCAGTTTCATAGGCAGACTGTATAGCATTCCTGCCTATTAATATTCCGCCTGTTGGCAAATCTGGTCCTTTAATATATTTCATTAACTCTTTTACAGTAATTTCCTCATTATCAGCATAAGCTAGTACTCCATCAATAACCTCTCCTAAATTATGAGGGGGTATATTTGTAGCTATTCCCACCGCTATTCCAAAGGTTCCATTTACAAGCAAATTAGGATATCTTGCAGGCAGTACAGCTGGTTCTTTCTCTGTGTCAGAATAATTATCTACCATATCCACAACGCCTTTATCAATATCCCTTATCATTTCAAGCGCAATAGGAGAAAGTCTTGCTTCTGTATAACGCATAGCAGCTGCATTATCCCCATCCTGACTTCCCCAGTTTCCATGACCATCTATTAACGGTTTTCTTGTAGAAAAACTTTGAGCAAGGATTACCATAGCTCCATAAACAGAGCTGTCTCCATGAGGATGGTATTTACCAAGTATATCTCCAACAATTCTTGCTGATTTAAAGTAGGGTTTATCTGGAAATGCCTTTAGCATATACGCTCCATAAAGAATTCTTCTATGCACTGGTTTTAGACCGTCCCGTACATCTGGAAGGGCCCTTTCTCTAGCAACTTCCACGGCATAAGGAAGATAGTTATCTGGCATTGCTTCTTCAATTGGAGTCATTATTATATTATTATCTTTGGGTATATCAATTTTTTTTGCCATTTAATAAATTCCTCCTAAAATTCAGCATATTTATACATGTAATTTTTTCTAGGTGCAACAACATCGCCCATCAGAAGTGAAACCATTTTTTCTGCCTTAGCTGCATCTTCTATAGTCACCTGTTGAAGTGTCCTAGTAGTAGGATTTAGTGTAGTTTCCCAAAGTTGATCCGGATTCATTTCCCCAAGTCCTTTATATCTTTGGATAAGGTACCCCTTACCGATTTCTTTTTTCGTCCTATTTAATTCTTCATCACTATATGCATACTTAGCTACTTCACCATTTTTTCCATTTTTATAAACTTTGTATAGCGGAGGCATACCCATATAAAGATGGCCATTTGCAATTAGAGGCCTCATATATCTATAAATAAAAGTCATCCATAGTGTTCTAATGTGATATCCATCAACATCAGCATCACTTAAAATAATTATCTTATCGTATTTTAAGTCTTTTTCATTGTAATTGGCCAAAACACCAGTTCCAATAGCGGCATTGAATATTTTGAGTTCTTCACTAGCTAGTACATTTTCTAGCTTCTGTTTTTCAGTATTCATAATCTTACCCTTTGAAGGCATTATAGCTTGAAATCTTCTATCCCTAGCTTGCTTTGCACTTCCACCAGCTGAGTCACCTTCCACCACTATAAATTCTGTAACTCCTGAATCTTTTAGTGTACATACTGCAATCTTACCTGCAAGAGGAGATGCTCCCTTACCTACTTTTTTTCTTTCAGCGTCATTAATTTTTTTTATTTTATCGCGTCTTGCTGCAGCTGACATAGCATTATTTATTATGTTTGTAGCTATTTCTTTATTGTCCTCTATCCATTCTGAAATTTTAACATAACAGAGTTCATTCATCATACTATAGGCTTCATTATTTCCAAGTTTGCTTTTAGTCTGACCTTCAAACATTGGGTTACTTATTTTAATTCTTACAATTGCCGTCATCCCTTCTCTTAAATCGTCCCCTTCAAATTCCTTATCCTTTTCTTTTAAAAGGTTAAGCTTTTTGGCTCCTTCTTTAAAAGCTCTTGTCATCCCCGTTTTAAATCCTGTTTCATGAGTTCCTGATTCTGTAGTTGGTATATTGTTAACATAGCTTGCAATGTATTCCGTAGTAGAATCAGTAAATTGCATACATATTTCTCCGTATAATTGCATTCCATTTATTTCTTTTTCACCTTGAAAGAATATAGCCTCCTTGTGTAGAAGCGTTTTACTTTCATTTAGATAATCAATAAAATCTAATAGACCTCTTTCAGAATGATATTCCTTTTCTGTTTTTTCTTCCATACGCTTGTCAATAAACACTAAGGTAATTCCTTTGTTTTGGAAGGCTAATTCTTGTAGTCTTTCATCAATGATATCTGTTTTAAACTCTAAAGTAGTAAATACATCTTTATCAGGCATAAAACTGACCTTACTACCCGTTTTTTTCGTATCTCCTGTGATCTCAAGCTTACTTACCGGAGTACCTGGCATAAGTCTTTTTAGGTCCTTATCGTAAGCATATTCAAATCTTTGAGTGAAAACTTTTCCCTTTTGTTTTATTTCAACTACTACCCATTCTGATAATGCGTTTACAACTGCGGCTCCAACACCATGAAGTCCTCCAGAAGTTTTGTAATTTTTATTATTAAATTTTCCACCAGTGTGCAGCTCAGTAAACACCATTTCCACACCAGATTTATTTTTTATAGGATGCATACCAGTAGGAATTCCCCTACCATTATCTACAATTGTAACACTTTTATCTTTATTTAAAATTAACTCTGCTCTATCACCATAGCCATTAGCTATTTCATCTATAGAATTATCTAAAATTTCCCATATACAATGATGCAACCCTTTGCTTCCTGTAGTTCCTATGTACATACCAGGTCTTATTCTTACAGGCTCTAGTTTTTCTAAAGAGGTTAAGTCAGTTACATCATAGGTTTGCATTTCTTCAACATCTAAACTCATAAAAATCCTCCAGTAAAATTTTATTACACAATTGTTATTTTATATGTTTACTCGCAAAAGGTAAAGCAAAAAAATCTTTAATTTCTTCAGTAGCAGTTTTTATGTCTACTACCTGAAGTTTTAATGCATATTCGTATTTATCAGAACCATGAGTGTACATAGGGTCATAATGTTTTATCATAAGTTCACTTACCACTTCATCGTATTCTGATTTTAAAACTAACTCAGAGTATCTATCGATGTTTTTTACTCCAATATATTTTTCCAGTCTTTTTAAACATTCGATTATTTCCTCGTTACAGTTTTTATATTTTGTATATTCATTAACAATAAGATCCACTCTAAACGCAATATCTGCTTCTACAAAAATATGTATGCCCGTTTTCATTTTCTGGAATATAAAATCAGGTATTGTGGCGTTTCCTATTCGTTTGCTTTCTGCTTCAAGAAACACGTAAGAATCCTTCCCTTTTTGTAACATATGAAATATGTTGGATTCAAATTGTTTTTGACTAGTAGATTTTCCAAGCCCTACTGTTCCTAGAAGTGATCCTCTGTGATTAGCCAATCCTTCTAAGTCCAAAATATGAAATCCGTCTTGCTGTAACTGTTTAAGTATTTCAGTTTTTCCAACACCAGTGTTACCATGTAAAACAATATATTGAACACTTTCGTTAACCTTTGGTAAATTTTCAACTACAAACCTTCTGTATCCTTTATATCCCTCATTTATTCTCTCTATATTTACTCCAAGAGAACTTAGCAGTGTACCAAGTATACCACTTCTCATTCCTCCTCTAGCACAGAATAAAATAATTTTATCATATTGTTTCTGGAGTTCTTTTACCTCATCATAAATATGGAGTAATTTTGTAGAAGCTACTTCAATACCTATTCTTTTTGCTTTTTCAACACTTTCTCTTGTATATGCGGTACCAATAATTTTTCTTTCTTCATCATCAAATAAGGGTATATTAATTGCTCCATTTATAGTTCCATCGCTGAATTCACCTGGACTTCTTACATCAACTAATATGTAATTTCCTTCAATTTCTCCATATTCTATAGTTTTTAACATTAATTTTTCCTCCTAGTGCAACTTATACTTTCAATGTTATCTTTTATAAAAATATTAACCGGCAGAATTAAACACTCCTACCGGTTAATACAGTAATTCGCTCTAATTTTGTTAAATACTTAATCAATTGTGTTGTTAGTTGGTGGCAATAATGCCACAGCTAATCTCACCAGATATTTTATGCTTTCGTCATCTATGTTACTTTGAAAACACAATAAATTAGTAGCATGCTTTGCCATTTGAATAGCTTTCTCTTCTTTAAAGTTATTATCCATATCTTTATAATTAGTTTCTACATATTGAACTGTTTTTGAAATTACTCTAATGATTTTTTTTGCATTTTCAGCTGTAGCTTCTCCCTGGTCTAAAGAGCCAAGTATTACATAATTGAGCCCATAATAGTCATCCACAATATTTACATCATTATCCTTTAACAAATAAACTAAATAGCCAAGGCCTATCACTAAAAGAAGTATTAATATATATTGAATAATTATTTCTACCATGAACGTACCCCCTTTATTTGAATTTATACTACTTTATATGCAATTCAAATAAGAAAGGGTACAAGTTTCGGTTTAATCCTAAAAATATATGTTTAACTATTTTAAATTTTTACTATATCTACAATAGTTTCTATGTGAGGTGTATGTGGAAACATGTCCATAAGTACTACCTTTTGCACTTTATATCCTCTATTAATCATTTCCTTTAAATCAACTACTAAACTTTTAGGGTTGCAAGAAACATAAACTATATGAGGTGCATCAAATTTTATAACATAATCTAAGGCTGTAGGATGAACTCCAACTCTTGGAGGATCTAGAATAATGCTATCCGGTTTGTATTTTATATCTTGAATAACCTTAGCAATATCCCCTGCTATAAACTCACAATTATCAAGGTTATTAATTTTTGCATTTTCATTTGCAGCAGCCACCGCTTCTTCTATTAATTCGATTCCCAAAACTTTTTTTGCTTTAGGTGCAACAATTTGTCCAATAGTTCCCGTTCCACAATATAAATCAAACACAGTTTTTGATTCTGAATCTCCTAAAAAGTCCCTAACTATGCTGTAAAGCTTTTCTGCTCCCTTTGTATTAGTTTGAAAAAAAGCTAAGGGATTAATTTTAAACTTAAGATCTAATAATTCCTCAATAATATAATCTCTTCCGTATAATATTTCAGTTTTATCATCTTTAACCATATCTGATAACGAGTCATTAAACATATGTATTATTCCAGTAATGTTTCCATCGCATTTTAATTCTTTAAGCATGTTAGTTAACTGCGTAAGATCAAGGTCAATTTGAGTTGTGGTTACTAGATTAACTAATATTTCACCAGTATTTTTAGCCTTTCGTACAACTAAGTTTCTTAAATACCCCTCTCGTGACATTACATTATATTGTGGTAATTTAAGTTCTATAAAATAATTTAATACTAGTTTTAATATTTCTCTAAAATCATTATCTACAATTTTACAATCTGGTACATTAACTATACTAAAGCTTCTTCCTTTGGTATGCATACCTAGAGCGAGTTCCCCACCCTTTTGAAAATCACCAAATGTATACTCCATTTTATTTCTGTATTCGAAGACCTCAGGACTTTTTTCTACTCCTAAAAACTCAAAATCTTTTATTTCTGCTTCCGCAAACAATCTTAATACCTGTTGCTCTTTTAATTCTAATTGTTTTTCATAAGAAAGAAATTGATGGCTACATCCACCACATAAATCCGTAATGCTACACTTAGGCTCAATTTTATAGTCTACATCCTTAAGGATCTTTATAAGTTTAGCCTCTACTCCTACTTGTTTCTTTTTTGCTACCCTACCAATTACTGTTTGCCCTGGCAGTGTACTTTTTATTGAAACTTTCTCACCCTCGTAATAGGCTATGCCCTGTGCTGGAAACTCTATGTCTTCTATATAAAATTCGTAATCTTTTCTTTTTTTCATATTATTTAGCAACTCCTATGCTTTTGTAATAATTAGTCCAGATATTTTTTTGCCAAGTGTAGTTGATGTTTTTCCGCTTTCCATAATACTCGTATATAATACCATTACAACCATAAATATTATAAATGACATTTGGAATTTTTGGGTTACAAAAAAACCTGCTAATCTAAGAATAGAATCTCCTATAAACACTAATGCTGTTGATATTCCACCTATAACTATTAAATCTATAATGCTAGCCTTTAAAGTATCTACAAACCTAGGTTTTATTGATTTATCCACCTTTATATTTTCAGCGATACCTTCTTGGCTTTCCACAACTTCATTATTTTCTATATGGTTTAATTCTTCACTATTATCTTCATTTTGTTCTAACATATTAAATCCTCCTATATTATTGTATTATTCTCATAATTTTCTTACATTTGTTTTACCAAGAGAAAAAAGCTAATGTTTTTAACCCCATCTATATATAATACGTATATATTCCATATAAATCAAGGGTCTATGTGTATCTTTAAGAAATATGACATTAATAACCCTTACATTTATTCTCATAATCAATTATAATGATTATGAAATCTTGTACATATTTTAGCTTTAATTAAAATTAGGTAGGTGTTTTATGATTACTATCCTTCTATGTATAGCTGGGTTTTTAGCAGCTTTTGTCGACTCCATAGCAGGAGGTGGCGGCTTAATAAGTGTACCAGCCTTTATGCTTACTGGGCTACCTATTTACACGGTGCTTGGAACTAACAAATTTAGTGCCACTGCTGGTTCTTTTACCTCTTCTCTTAAATTTATAAAGTCAGGTAAGGCCAATTTAAAGCTTTTAAAATATCTTATTCCCTTTACTTTCATAGGTGCAATGATAGGTGTTAGATCAGTATTATATGTAGATCCAAAATTTCTAAAACCATTAGTTTTAATTCTTATTATGTTTATTGGATTTTATACTCTTTTTTCTAAATCCTTAGGGCTTGAAGATAAATTCCAAGGGCTTACTAAAAAAAATGTGATATATGGAATAATACTCGCTCTTTTTCTCGGCTTCTATGATGGTTTTTTCGGACCCGGTACTGGTTCATTTTTAGTTTTTGGTTTTATAAATATCTTCGGGTTCAATTTTTTAGTTTCTTCTGCCAACGCCAGAGTTTTAAATTTTACTAGTAATGTTACATCCCTGGTTTTGTTTGCTCTAAGTGGTAATATTGATTATACATATGGAATCCCAGTGGCAATATGTATGATTATTGGGGCTAAAATGGGTACAACCGTTGCATTAAACAAGGGTTCAAGACTTATTAAACCTATTTTTATAACAATGTCTTTAGCTGTTGCCATAAAAATGCTTATAGACATGTTTTAATAATTCACTTCAAATTCAAACTAAAAAAGTAGTTGACTATTACCCCAACTACTTTTTTAATTTTATATTTTCTATACATATACTGTAAATATTTAATTATTTACCATTTCAAATAGTTTATCAAGATAATCGTATGCTATAAACTCTCCATGGCGTACCATTTGTTTAATTTCCTTATCGCTTACCCATTTTGCATCAGCTACCTCCTCATACTGAAGTTTTAAATCCCTTATATCCACATTTTGACGTACAAGCCATATATCATCAAAGCCACTAGAGAATTTCACTGAAAATAAATTTTCGCCTTTACCAATATCCAAATCAATGCCCAACTCTTCCTTTGTTTCACGCATAACTGCATTCACACTACTCTCCCCTAGTACTGCACACCCAGCAGCAGAACCATCCCACATATTAGGCCATCCCTTTTTCCAAGGCTGTCTCTTTTGAATTAGATATTCTCCACTATCATTAACAATCCAAACATGAATCACCAGATGATAGTCACCTTCCTTCATAGGCATACCTCTTTTATGAGTCCCTCCAGTTTTTTCTCTATTTCCATCATAAATATCCCATAATTCCATATAAACATACCTCCTCAAAGCCATCTACATTAGAATATAAAAAAGCAGATGATTTATTTCATCTACTTTTTTAGTATTATTCTACTTTCCCACGATTATAATATTTACCTACCTTGTGAAAACCTGATTTTTCTATTTCACTGAGCACTATACTTTGAATAAGATAAGATTGAATAGTATCCTTATGAAGATTAATTATTTCACTTTCAACGCTCCTAGCTAAATTCTCAATATCTGACGTATTTAATGGTTCATTCGCATCATCAGAAGCACTATATATACTAGTTTTTATTCTTTGTATATCAAAACTTTGAAGTCTTCCATCTTGTTTAACAACTTTCATATTTATCATCTCCTTGTATAAATTTCAATAATTGCAATTTAACTTATTTCTAGGTTAATACTTATTTTTATTCTACTAACATCATATAAGACATTTTCACAATATTCAAGCTTTTTATTTCCATATTACAGGAATCATCAACGGCTCATAACTATATTCTCCTACTGCCATCACTGATCATCCTACGGAGTTCACGATTTATCTTTAAATTCTATTTCCCTATATCTTTTCTGTATTGCATTCCATCAAACTTTATTTTCTCCATATCGGCATAAGCCATTTTCCTTGCCTTCTCTAATGTTTCACCAAATCCAGTTATTCCAAGAACTCTTCCACCAGCAGTCTTCATAATACCATCCGTCTCACTAGCCCCTGCAACATATAACTTACCCTCTAGTTTATTAAGCTCACTTATTTCAATTCCTGTACTATAATTACCTGGATATCCTTTTGATGCAGCAATTACACAGCAAGAATGTCCATCTTTCCACTGTAAATCAAAATCCGTAAGTTTTCCATCTAAAGCACTAATTAAAAGTTCAGTAAAATCACTCTTCATAAGTGGTAGCACAGCTTGAGTCTCAGGGTCTCCAAATCTTACATTGTATTCGAGCAGATATATGCCTTTCTTTGTTATCATTATGCCAAAAAATATTATACCCGTATAGTCCATTTCTTCCTCTTGAATACCCTTAAGAGTAGGCCTTAATATATTTTTGGAAAACTCGTCTAATACACTTTTATCACAATATGGATTTGGCGCTATAACTCCCATTCCTCCTGTATTAGGTCCTTTATCACCGTCAAATATTTGTTTGTGATCTTTTGAAGATATAAACGGAATTATGATTTCACCGTCAGTTATAGACAGTATAGAAGCTTCTACTCCCTCCAAAAACTCTTCAATTACAATTTTCTTGCCGCTACCCTTAAATATATCTAAAACCATAAAATCATTTATGCTTTTTTGTGCCTGTGCGTAATCATTACAGATAACTACACCTTTGCCTGCTGCCAAACCATCTGCTTTAATCACTACAGGATATTCACAATTTTTCAAATACGAGGTAGCTTCATCTTCATTTTCAAAAACTGCGTAAGCTGCTGTTTTTATACCATATTTTTTCATGAATTCTTTAGAATAAGATTTACTCCCTTCAAGCATGGCTGCCTTTTTACTAGGTCCCAATATCTTAAGTCCATTCTCTTTAAATTTATCTGCTATACCTTGTACAAGCCATTCTTCTGATCCAACTATGGTAATGTCTATTTTATTTTTAACGGCAAAATCTAAAAGCTCATCCATTTTTGTAATATTGACATTCTCACATTTATTTTCTCTTCTTGTACCACCGTTACCAGGAGCGCAATATATTTTGTCAACAATTGAATTCTCTGAAACCTTCGATACTAGTGCATGTTCCCTTCCCCCAGAACCAATAATTAATACCTTCATAACAATCCTCCTCCTATATATTTATTAAGCTCATGATGAAATAACTAGGTTATCCATCATGAGCTTTATGCTTTCATTCTTAATGTTTAAAATGCCTTGTACCCGTAAATACCATGGAGATACCATTTTTATCGCAGGCCTCTATTGATAATCCATCTTTAATAGAACCACCCGGTTGAATAATGGCTTTTATGCTATATTTTGCAGCAAGTTCTACCACGTCTCCAAATGGGAAGAACGCATCTGACGCAAGTATCGTAGCATCTCCTGCTCTTTCTAAGGCTTGCTCAGCTGCCCATATTCTATTTACTTGACCTGCTCCAATACCTTTAGTCATACCGTCTTTCACCACGACAATAGCATTTGATTTAACATATTTAACTACTTTCATAGCAAATATCAAATCTTTCATTTGGTCCTCTGTTGGACTATTTTTAGTAACCACTTTTAGATCTTCTACTAATTTATCATCAGAATTTTGTACGAGTATTCCTCCATCAACTTTAACCATCTGAGTTTTATCAATTGCTTTACTTGTACATAATATAATTCTTAAATTCTTCTTACTTTTTAGTATTTCTAGAGCATCATCGTCAAACTCTGGTGCAATAACCACTTCTAAAAATATCTTTATAAGTTCCTTTGCAGTTTCACTGTCTACTTTTTTATTAAAAGCAACAATGCCACCAAATATAGACATAGGATCACACTCGTATGCGTTCTTGTAAGTTTCAAGCGCGCTTCCTCCTATGGCAACACCACAAGGTGTATTATGCTTTAATGCGCAACAAGCAGTTTCATCAAATTCACATACCATCTTCCATGCAATATCCATGTCCTTTAAGTTATTATAAGATAATTCCTTGCCATGTAACTGCTCCATATCCTTCATTGCTCCACTTTCTGCTGTGCTAACGTAATAAGCTGCGCTTTGGTGAGGATTTTCCCCATATCTTAAATCCATTTGCTTTTTATAGGAAACAGAAAGATATTCAGGGTATGAATCCTCTCCTAGTAAGAAATTACTTATAGCTGCATCGTAAGCTGAAATTAAATTAAATACTTTTCCTGCTAGATATTTTTTAGTTTCAAAAGCAACTTCCACTTTATCATCCATTGCACTTATAATGTTTTTATAATCTTTTATATCACTGAGTACAATAACATCTTTGAAGTTTTTAGCAGCGGCTCTTAGCATAGTTGGTCCGCCGATATCAATAAATTCAACTTTTTCTTCAAAACTTATATCTTCTGTTACCTTATCAAAGAAGGGATAAAGATTTACTACTACCATATCGATAGGTTTTATTCCTTTAGCTTTAATAGTTTCCATATGCTCTTTGTTATCTCTTATAGCTAAAATTCCGCTATGAATTGTTGGATGTAGTGTTTTAACTCTTCCATCTAGAATCTCTTCAAAGCCAGTAACATCAGATATTTCCAAAACTTTAATGCCATTTTCACTTAAATACTTAAAAGTTCCACCTGTAGATATAATTTCTACACCGTTATTTTGAAGTGAAGTTGCAAGTTCTAAAATATTTGTTTTATCAAAAACACTTATAAGTGCTGTCTTAACCATTTTTATTCCACCTTCCCTACTTTTCTTCCCTGAATGTTTATTTTCCCCTCGCTTATGTATTTAATAGCTTCAGAAAGTGCTATATGCTCCTCTTTTAAAACTCTTGACTGTAGATCTTTAGCTGTATCTTCGCTATAAACCTCTACCACCTTTTGAATTATTATAGGACCTGAGTCTGTGCATTTATCTACAAAATGTACAGTGCACCCTGAAACTTTAACTCCATATTCTATTGCACTTTCATGAACTTTAATGCCATACATTCCAGGTCCACAAAAGGCTGGTATAAGCGCGGGATGAATATTTATTATTTTATTTTCAAAAACTTCTATTATATTTCCACGGAGTATGGATAAAAATCCAGCCAACACTATTAAATCTACTTTGCCTTGCACAATATTTAATATTTCATCTGAAAGCTTAGCACCATATTCTTTTTTATCTACTACATACGTTTTTATGTTTTTGGACTTTGCTCTTTCTAAGCCATATACATCATTCTTATCACTAATTACTGCCTCAATAGAACAATTTAGATATCCACTATCTATATTATCCATTATAGACTTAAGATTGCTCCCACTTCCAGAGACTAATACGGCTATTTTAAACAAACTCCCGCACCTCCAGCCTCAATGTGACCGATTTTATATGCTCTATCACCCGAATCCGAAATAGTCTTTATAACTTTCATAGTGTCCTTGTTTTCAACACATAATACATAGCCTATACCCATATTATATGTGTTAAACATGTGTTCCTCTGTTACCCCAAGAGACATAAGATGTTTGAAAATATCTGGCGTATTAAAACTGTTTTTATCTATAACTGCTGTAAATTTTTCATGGAACATTCTTGGTATATTTTCATAAAAACCGCCGCCAGTTATATGTGCCATACCTTTTATATCGAATTTATCTAAAAGATTTAGTACAGTTTTAGTGTAAATTTTTGTTGGCGCTAAAAGTGTATTCCCAATTTTTTGTCCATTAAACTCAATATCTAAATCAGGTATTAATTTTCTAACTAGTGAAAACCCATTACTATGAAGTCCTGAAGACTCAATTCCTATAAGTGAATAACCATCTTTAATACCTGAACCGTCAATAATTTTGTGCTTATCCACTATACCAACAGTAAATCCTGCCATATCATATTCACCATCTCTATAGAATCCTGGCATTTCTGCAGTTTCACCGCCTATAAGTGCACAACTTGATTGAATGCACCCATCAGATACACCTTTTACTAGCTGTGCTGCTGTTTCAGCGTGTAATTTACCACAAGCTATATAATCTAAAAAGAAAAGTGGCTTAGCACCATTACAAAGGACATCATTTACGCACATAGCAACACAATCAATACCCACAGTATCATATTTGTTCATTCTAAAAGCAATGTCAAGTTTAGTACCGACTCCATCAGTACCAGAAACTAGAACGGGATTTTTATAACCCTCACCTATTTCAAACATACCAGCAAAACTTCCTAAATGATTTAAGACACCTTCGGTAAATGTTTTGGATGCATATTCTTTTATTAAACTTACTGACTTGTATCCCTCTTCAATATTAACACCTGCATCTTTATAAGTTATCATAAATATACCCTACCTTTCTAATCTATCTTTATCATTTTCAAAGGGAGCCGATACTGGATAAGTACCCTTAAAGCAACCTAAGCAAAAGTTGGTATGACCCAAGGATTTTAATAATCCATCAATACTTAAGTATCCCAAACTATCTGCACCTATCTGTTGTCTTATTTCCTCTACTTCTATATTAGCCCCAATTAGATCTTTTCTATAAGGGGTATCAATTCCAAAATAACATGGATATTTTACTACTGGTGAACAAACTCTAAAATGAACTTCTGTTGCTCCAGCTTTTTTTAATATTTCAACTAATCTTCTACTTGTAGTTCCGCGAACTATTGAATCATCTATAAGAATAACTCTTTTACCTTCTACATTTATTTTTAAAGCATTTAGTTTTACAGATACTGCCCTTTCCCTAATTTCTTGAGTTGGACTTATAAATGTTCTACCTACATATCTATTTTTTATAAGACCCATTCCAAAAGGTATTCCGGAAGCTTTAGAATATCCTATGGCAGCTGCCATACCTGAATCTGGAACCCCTATAACCATATCGGCGTCGATTGGTGATTCTTCGAATAACTGTTCTCCAGCCTTAACTCTTGAAGCATACACATTAATTCCATCAATGGTACTGTCAGGTCTTGCAAAATATATATATTCAAATGAACAAGTTGATTTTTTAGCTTTTTCTGCAAAATTAATGGATGTAAGTCCACTTTCATCTATTATTACTATCTCACCAGGATTCACGTCCCTTAAAAACTCTGCACCGATTGCATCTAGTGCACAACTTTCTGATGCAATAACATAACTATTTCCTATTGTCCCAATACAAAGAGGTCGTATTCCGTTTTGATCTCTAACCCCTATTAATTTTTCCTTTGTAAGCATGACTATTGCATAGGACCCTTTAACAGCCTGTATAGCATCAACTACAGCCTTTTCAATACCTTTTTTCGCGCCTCTAGCTATTAGGTTTAATATAACTTCTGAATCTATTGATGTTTGAAACATATGTCCACAGTCTTCTAGTAATTCTCTTATGACCTCTGCATTTACTAAATTCCCATTATGAGCTATAGCTATGTCTCCTAGTTTAAATTTAGTCAGAAGTGGTTGTGCATTTTTCACTTCACTACCACCTGTTGTAGAATACCTAACGTGACCAATGGCAGCATGACCCTTCATTAATTTAAGTTTCTCCTCATTAAAAACATCACATACAAGGCCCATTTTCTTTTCACAGGTAAGAGTTTCACCATCAGAATATACTATTCCCGCACTTTCTTCTCCTCTATGTTGCAATGCATATAATCCATAATAAGTTAAAGTTGAAACATCTAAATCTTTTTCAGTTGAAAAAATTCCAAATACACCACATTCATCTTTAAATTTATCTTCGTATTTATAATCACAACTATCATAAAAGTTTTCTTCATAATTCTCGGATATTTTCTTCGATTCTAAACTTACTTTCAAGCAAATCCCTCCTTGATATGATTCTTTCGTTTAACGCATGGGGCTTAGTTATTTATTTATTCTACTTAATATTTCCTCATAAGCTTCTGTTACATTCCCTAAATCTCTTCTGAATCTATCTTTGTCCAGTTTTTCGCCTGTTTTAACATCCCAAAATCTGCATGTATCTGGTGAGATTTCATCTGCTAAAATAATTTCTCCATTAAATCTACCAAATTCTAATTTGAAATCTATTAAATTAATATCTTTTTCAAGGAAAACTTCTCTTAAAATATCATTTATTTTTGAAGCCGAATTATATATTGCTTTTAATTCTTCTGGTGTAGCAAGTCCCATAGCTACTGCATGTGAATCATTTATAAGAGGATCACCTAGTGAATCATCCTTATAGCTTAATTCAAACACTGTAGTTTTAAGTTCCGTACCTTCTGCTATTCCATATCTTTTTGCCATACTGCCAGCTGCAACATTTCTCACAATTACTTCTAGAGGCACTATCTCAACCTTTTTACAAAGTTGTTCTCTGTCACTTAATTTTTTAATAAAGTGAGTTTTTATACCTTTTTTCTCTAATAGTTGAAACAAACTAGTAGTTATACTGTTATTTAAAATTCCCTTATTCTCAATTTGAGCCTTTTTAATACCATTAAAAGCTGTTGCATCATCCTTATAATATACTCTAACCTCATCTTTATTATCTGTGCTGTACATTATTTTAGCCTTTCCCTCGTATAAAAGTACTGAATCTCCCATTAATAACCACTCCTTAATATTTTATTTTTGTGCTTAAAATTCAACGCCTTGTTCATTATCTGCTATAAACTTTTCTTTCATGTCTTTTCTATATTTCATTAGTTTATTTTTAAGTTCTGAATCTTTAAGAGCTAAAATTTGCACTGCTAGCATTCCGGCATTATAGCTATTATTTATACCCACTGTAGCAACAGGAATGGCTTTTGGCATTTGAACAATTGATAGTAGTGAGTCCATACCCGCAAGCGCTGCATTAATTGGCACACCAATCACTGGCATCACTGTATGAGATGCAATTACACCTGGAAGATGTGCAGCAAGACCTGCCCCCGCAATAATACATTCTACCCCACTACTTTCCATATTTAATATTACTTCCATTAATTTTTCTGGGACTCTATGAGCTGATAAAATATGTACTTCATAATCTACGCCAAATTCCTTTAAGGCTACTGCTGCATTTTTCATTATGTCACTATCTGATTTACTTCCAAAAATAATTCCTACCTTCATTTTACTACCTCCAATATAAATTATTCACCTTTTATAATTGCTAATAAAAAAGGATTATACCATGAGAAAAAATATTCTAATGGTATAATCCTGAATTAAAGGGCATAGAAAACAGTCCTTAGTATAAAGTCAATTCAAGATTCACCAATAGTGAGAAGTTTAAGGCCTCTCGTAGAAACTTCTAAACCATATCTTTAGAAATATATAGATGAACTAATTATTAATTTGTATTGTTAACTATTTTTATCTTAACATCTATCATTTACTAAGTCAATGCATTACGTATAATATAATTAGTATTGTTCGTATTTATACATATATACGAACAATTTAATACTTTTATAATATTTAATGTTCGTGTTATTGATTATTATTTGAAATAATTTACTCCTGCTTCAAATATTTTCTGATCCTTTTCACCAACAATGTTCTTTAGTGTATTTGCAGTAATTCTTTCAGAATGACCCATTTTACCAAACACTCTTCCGTCCATACTAGTTATCCCTTCAATAGCATACATAGAACCATTAGGATTAAAGTTTATATCATAAGTTGGACTTCCGTTAAAATCTACGTATTGTGTAGCTACTTGACCACTCTCAAATAATTTTTTAATTACTGCATCCTCTGCTACAAACCTTCCTTCACCATGTGATATTGGTATGGAATGAACATCTCCAACTTTCAAATTACTAAGCCAAGGAGACTTATTTGAAACTACTTTAGTTTGAACAATACGAGACATATGTTTTCCAATTTCATTATATGTTAAGGTTGGGCTTTTTTCTGTTATATCGGTTATCTTTCCATATGGAAGTAATCCAAGTTTAATTAGTGCTTGAAATCCATTGCATATCCCAAGAATAAGTCCATCCCTATTTTCTAATAACTCACTTATGCTTTCTCTTATTATAGGATTTCTAAAAAATGTAGCAATAAATTTACCCGATCCATCAGGTTCATCTCCTGCGCTAAATCCACCTGGTAGCATAACAATTTGAGCTTTCTTTATTTTCTCTGCAATAATTTTTATAGATTCTTCAATCTGTCTTGATGATAGATTATTTACTACCATAATCTCCACTTCAGCTCCAGCCTTTTCAAAAGCTCTCATAGAATCATATTCACAATTAGTACCTGGGAACACAGGGATTATAACTCTAGGCTTTGGAATTTTAATACTAGCCAGGGATTTTATTTTTGAGTTTTCAAGGGCTCCATAGGTATTGCCTGTGCTAATATTTTCTACTCTGCTATTTACTTTTGTGTTAAACACACTTTCTAGTGGTGCTTCCCATTTACTTATAGATTCTTCTAAACTAATAGTTTCCCCTAAGACACTAATAAATGGTTCAGCTTTGGTATTTCCTAGTATCACAACATTTGCGTACTGCAAAATTAACTCCGAACACAAATTCTTATCTATCTCCATTACTATACTTCCATAATCCTCTTTAAATATACTAATAGCGTCTATATCACGAGCAAATGTAAATCCTATGTTATTACCAAAACACATTTTTGATATAGCCTCGCAAAGACCACCCATTCCTACTGCATATGAAGATAAAACACTACCACTATCTATTAACTTCTTTACTAATTTATAGTTTTCACGAAGTCTATTAAAATCAGGTAATCCATCTTCACCTCTATTTGCATAAACTAAAACTACCTGACTATCACACTTTTTAAACTCAGGAGAAATTACCACCTCTGTATTTATAACGTCAACCGCAAAGGATACCAAAGTTGGTGGTACATTAATATCATTAAAGGTACCTGACATGCTATCTTTTCCACCAATAGCCGCTATACTAAATTGTTTTTGTACATGAAATGCTCCAAGTAGTGCTGAAAATGGTTTGCCCCATTTGTAAGGTTCGTTTGACAATTTCTCAAAATACTCTTGGAAAGTAAGTTTAATGTTTTCATAATCTCCACCACTAGCTACTACCTTTGTTACAGAATCTAACACTGCATAAGCAGCTCCATGGAAAGGACTCCATTTAGATAATTTAGGATTATATCCATAGGACATTATTGTACCTGTATTTGTATTCCCTTTAAGTACTGGTAGCTTTGATACCATAGACTGAATTGGTGTTTTCTGAAACTTTCCACCAAAAGGCATTAGTACTGTTCCTGCCCCTATAGTACTATCAAAACACTGGGATAAACCCTTTTGGCTACAAACATTTAAATTCGATAGTGTGGAATTCCATGTTTCTCTTATTGATTTAAATTCCCCATTGTTTACTAATTCATCTTTTGAAAAGTAGTATTCACTTTCTTTTGGTGCAGATACCTTTACATTAGTAACTTGTTTAACCCCATTAGTATCTAGAAAAGTTCTACTTACATCAACAATAGTATTTCCCTTCCATATCATTTTAAGCCTATTATCATCAGTTATTCTGCCCACAAGCGTTGCCTCTAGATTCTCTTCTTCTGATAGTTTTATGAAAGTCTGTGCATCTTCGCTCCTTACAACAACAGCCATACGTTCTTGGGATTCGGATATAGCAAGCTCTGTACCATCAAGTCCATCATATTTCTTAGGCACTGCATCTAAATTAATTATAAGCGCATCTGCTAGTTCCCCTATAGCTACGGATACTCCACCTGCTCCAAAATCATTACATCTTTTTATAAGTGTAGTTGCAACGGGATTTCTAAACAATCTTTGGATTTTTCTCTCTGTAGGTGCATTTCCCTTTTGAACTTCTGCTCCTGAAGTTAGAATTGAGCTCTCGCTATGCTTCTTTGAGGATCCAGTAGCGCCACCACATCCATCTCTGCCTGTTTTACCACCAAGAAGTATAACTACATCTCCAGCCATTGGCTGCTCGCGAACCACATTCTTATATGGCACCGCTCCAATAACTGCACCTATTTCCATTCTTTTAGCCACAAAGTCCTCATCATAAACCTCAGAAACAAGTCCTGTGGCAACTCCTATTTGATTTCCATAGGAGCTATATCCATGGGCTGCTTCAAGGGTTATTCTCCTTTGAGGAAGTTTACCCTTTAAAGTATCTGAAATTTTCCCTGTAGGGTCACCGCTTCCGGTAACTCTCATTGCTTGATATACATAGCTTCTACCTGATAATGGGTCTCTTATTGCTCCGCCAAGACAAGTAGCTGCACCACCAAAAGGTTCTATTTCAGTAGGATGATTATGAGTTTCATTTTTAAACATTACCAGCCATTTTTCCATTTCTCCATCAATATCTGCTTCTACAACTATACTACAGGCATTTATTTCATCTGAAACATCAAGGTTTTTTAATTTGCCTTTTTTTCTTAAGTCCTTCATACCAATGATGGCCATATCCATAAGTGTAACATCTCTGTTTTTAAGGTCATAAACAAACTCTCTAGTGTCTAAATACTCTGCATAAGCTGCCATAATTGGTTTAGAATATTTACCTTCGTCTATATGAACATCCTGAATCACAGTATTAAACGTTGTATGCCTACAATGATCTGACCAATAGGTATCTATAACTTTTATCTCAGTTATAGATGGGTTCCTCTTTTCAGTTTCTTTAAAATAATCTCTACAGAACTTAAGGTCATTAAAACTCATAGCAAGACCATTATCTTTTAAAAATTCTTTTAAATTTACATCATTCATATCAGTGAAAGATTCGACTATACGAACCTTATTTGGTTCAATAAAATTCTGCTGTAAATCACTTGGTTTTTCCATCCCTGTTTCTCTAGAGTCTACAGCATTTATACAATATTCCTTAATTGTTCTCAGTTCATTTTCAGTAATATTACCCCTTAATATTATAACTTTTGCAGTTTTAACTATAGGTTTGTCCTTTTGAGTTAGAATTTGTATACACTGCGCAGCTGAATCTGCCCTTTGATCATATTGCCCGGGCAAGAATTCAATAGCAAATACTGAATCTGACTCTTCCATCTCTAGCTCTTCATCATAAACCACATCTACTGTAGGTTCTGAAAATATAGTATTCCTGGATTCAAAGTACTGCTCATCTGATATTCCAGTAATATCATATCTATTAACTATCCGAATCCCTTCTAAGCTTATCACCCCTAGATTCACTTTTATATCCCTCAGCATTTTTTTGTTTTCAACATTATAGTTCGCTTTTTTTTCTACAAATAACCTATATATTTTATTTTTCATAGTTAATACCTCCAAAAACTAAAATTTATACGAATGTTAATCGTTAAATACATTTTATAATTCGTTATAATGTGATTATAGTATACTTTATACAAAAGTAAAAGCCTATTTCATAATAAAAATTTAAATTTCTTATTTTAGTATAATTCCATACATTCATTGTTTTAATACTTTTTCAGTATAAATATAATAAAAAAAATACAGAGTGACATATATATGCCACCCTGTATTTTTTTAAAATCACTTAATTAAATTTATTTTTTCTCTTGGCTACCATCTTCGTAATTTTTCAAAGACTTTTTAACTAAAGCTCCAAGTCCTACTAATGCAATTAAATTGGGGATAATCATTAATCCATAAAAAGTATCCGCGAGTTCCCAAACTAGTTCTACCTTTAGAGCTGCGCCTAATACAATAAATACAAGAACTAAACCCCTATATTTATTTAATGCTTTTTTACCAAATAAATATTTAACATTGGTTTCTCCAAAGAAATACCAAGCTACTATGGTAGAAAAAGCAAAGAAAAATAATGCTATAGCTATAAAGGGTCCTCCAGCAGTCCCCATACCATTAATGAAAGCTTTTTGAGTTAGAGCTATACCAGTAGTTTTTCCATCCATTGCTCCTGTGGTTAATATAACAAGTGCAGTTAATGTTAAAATTACAAAGGTATCGATAAATACACATATTATCGCAACCAGACCTTGCTCAGCTGGATGTTTAACTTTTGCAAGTGCATGTGCATGTGGTGTTGAACCCATTCCTGCTTCATTAGAAAATAATCCTCTTGATATACCATACCTCATAACTTCTTTCACCGTAATTCCTACTGCCCCACCAGCAACAGCTTGAGGGTTAAATGCACCTACAAATATCATATTAAATGCTTGTCCTAAATTTTTAAAATTCATTATAATAATTGCTAAACTACCCAGTATATAAAATACAGCCATAACTGGAACTACTTTTTCAGTAAAACCTGCAATACGACCTACTCCCCCAATAAAAATCATTCCAGCTAATATTGCAACTATAACACCAACTATTAAACGAACAACAATATTTGAGCTCATTGCTGCACTTATTGAGTTAGTTTGTACCATACTACCTATAAATCCAAATACAATTATACTCATTACAGCAAAAAATGCTGCAAGCTTTTTACTTCCAAGACCCTTACTAATATAGTAAGCAGGCCCCCCTACAATCTCGCCTTCAACCTTTTGTTTAAATTTTTGAGCAAGCACTGCTTCCGCAAAAATGGTTCCCATTCCAAAGAAAGCACTTAACCACATCCAAAATATAGCACCTGGTCCACCTGCTACTATAGCCGTTGCCGCACCAGCTAAATTCCCTGTTCCTACTTGTGCAGCCATTGCAGTTGTCATTGCTTGGAACGAAGACATTCCATCTTTTCCTGCTTTACTTCCAATTTTAACTCCTCCAAAAGCCTTTTTAAATGTTTCTTTAAATTTTCTTACTTGGACAAATTTAAGATTTATTGTAAAATAAATTCCAGTACCACATAACAAAAGTATTAATATATACCCCCACAAAACACCGTTAATACTTTTTACAATTGATAATAAGTCCATAAGACACGTCCTCTCAAGTTATTTGAAAATTTTTCATGTTAATAAATCATATTTTTCCAAAATTGTTTGTAATCATTTACCGATACATTGTACCATATTTCTCATATTTGTCAGATTTTTTTGTCACAATGTGTTATTATTTTTGTACAATAAAAAAACACCATGCGTTAACATAGTGTTTTCCATAGTGTGACTAAACCTATAAGCCGAGTTTTGTATTTGACCTTTTCATTATTTATATGGATTTTCTTATATCTGCTAGTATTGATTTTACTGTGTTTGATAGGTTTTCTACATTAAATTATATTTATTTCTGTTTAATAATATTTTCAAAACTTTCCAGTGATAAAAGTCATCTTCAACTATAAATTTTTTCATAATTAAAATCATTCCTTTCTCGAGGCACAAAACGTCCGTGTAGCAATGGAACCAAAACGGCAACATTAATGTACGAATCGTTGCCGTATCCCTTAATGATCTTGAAGAATGAAGTAGATTAAATCTCATATGCAAATTATTTCCTTGAAATATAACTATCTTTTGCTATATATCAATATTGTAATTCCATCATTAACTGTTACTTTATCAAGGTGCAAATCAATTTTCGAATAATCACCTTTAAATAATAATCTTCCATTACCTAGAATTGTTGGAATAATTCCAATAATATATTCATCTATTATATCTGCTTTAATAAATGCATCGGTTAAACCAGCACCTCCAAACAACCAAATATTACCATCATGATTTTTTTTCAAATCTAGTATTCTGCCACATATATCACAATTAACAAATTCTACATTTTCTCTGCTCTCTAAATCTCTTGAAGTTGCAACAACAATTTTCTTATCCGCATATGTTTCAAGTCCAAATAATACACAATCTTCATAGGCTTTTGATCCCATTACAACTGTATCGATACTTCCCATAAACTCGGAAAAATCGAACGTCTCCTTTGAGTCATTGTTATTATCACCATGACCAACAATCCAATCAAATCCTCCATTATTATCTGAAATATAACCATCCAAACTAATTGCTAAGTTTAAAATTATCTTTCTCATATAAATTCTCCTTATGTTCTATATTGAATGTTTTTCCCAGAATACGCTAATTCCTTTCTTGATTTTTTATAACTCCTCAGCCTTTCTTCTGCAAGTATGCCTTCGTTAATTGCCTGCTTTACTGCACATTTAGGTTCACTCCGTTCGAGTTTAAGTGTCTACAATACTATACTAACACCAACTTTGTAAAATAGCCCTTATTCCCCCTTTGGGAGGGGATTGGTAAAAACGCCCAAATAGAATATTTATAGATTATTCATAAAAATTAATCATATTCGTCATACAATATGGAATGGAATTTTTTACGATGAAAAGCTTACTAGTGCTATTATTGACATACTTGTTCATCACAATCATTTATTAGTCTTTACCGGCCCAAGTTACAGATTAACACACTCAACCACGAATCCCCAGTAATAGGAATATAATCAAACGCTGGTGGTCTAAAAATAAAATTTCATTCTACACTTATACCAACGACATTAAATATCTCTAGAAAGCACGTTGAGTGGGGGGGGAGTTCATTTTGATAGGATGATAAAAAAAAGCCATGAAAATCATAGACTTCCACCGCTCTGTTTGAATAAAATTAATTATAAATTATGTTTTCAATAGTATTAGGTTATAGTTAGCAACTATCTTCTACTGTAAATCAACATAGCAATGCCATCATTAACTGTCGCTTGGTCACTGAATACAATTTAAGTATCCAGTTACGATATCACTCTTATTTACTTTTGTTTAATCCAATAGCCTCATCAATTGCTGCTTTGTCAAACCCGATGATAACTTTGTCATTGATTATAATTACTGGAACACTATCTTGTCCTGAAATTCTCTCCATTTCATCCCCTGCAGCATCATCCTCTTGTATATTAATATCTGTATATTCCAAATTATTTAAGTCGAAATATTTTTTTGACTTTTGGCACCATGAACAAGTTGGTAACGAATAAATTTTTATCATTTTTAACACTCCTTCTAGTTTTTTCGTTGTTTTGTAATATATCTCTCAGCCATCAAGGAAGCCACTGCTCCATCCCCTACCGCTGTTGAAACTTGTCTAAATTGTTTTTTTCTAATATCCCCTGCTGCAAAGACTCCTTTAATATTAGTTTCAGTTGATTCTCCAGCTAATATATATCCCTGCTCATCTACATTTATGGAGTCCTTAAAAAGCTCTGACTGTGGAAGCATTCCCACATAAACGAATATTCCATCAATTTTAACATCAATAATTTCTTGAGTTTTTAAGTTTCGCACACTTACACCCTCTAACTTTTTCTCACCATAGGCACTAACTATTTCTGAATTCCACATGTATTTTATTTTAGGAATACTATATAATTCATCCTGGATTGATTTTTCTGTCTTAATACTTTCTCTGCGGTGTATCAACGTTATATTATTCGCATATCTTGAAAGATATATCGCGGCTTCTGCTGCTGAGTTTCCACCACCAACCACTATGATGTTTTTATCCTTATACATAAACCCATCACAAAGTTCACAATAATGAATACCTTTACCATAGTATTTAGATTCCTGAGCTATAGGTAAACTTCTATGCTTTGCGCCACTTGTTATAATTACAGCTAAGGGTTTATAGATAGCACTTGCAGTTTCAATAATTTTTTCTTCGTCACTAAATTTTATAGATACTATCTCATCAAATTCATCAATTACTGCTCCGGATTTTTCAGCTTGCTCCATCATTCTACTGGTCAACTCTTCTCCAGTAATTTCAATGAATCCTGGGTAATTTTCAATCCTATAAGTATTTCGAATCTGACCTCCCATAACTCCATTCTCAAGGAGTAGTGTATTTATCATTGCTCTCCCACCATAAATAGCTGAGGTAAGTCCTGCCGGGCCACCCCCTATAATTAATAGGTCTATCACTTTGGAGGGTTTTTCTTTTATCATAAAAATCACATCCTATTTTTTTAATATACTAGTTTGTCACATTTCACATATCTATTGTATTTTCATTATAAATTATTATCTCCTAAGATTCTGTAAGATATTTCACATACCTAATTTATTAATTGTCAAACTATTCTTAATATTTAAACTTTCCCATAAATCCACGATCAATATAGTCCTTCAATTTCCAGCTTAGTCTCCCCATATTAACCATTCTCTTATACTGCATAATTCCTTTTTTATTCCCAGCAGATATAATAGCCAGATAGTCTATCTGAGGTATATATTCCTTTAATCCTTCATTGTCGATAAATTTCAGTATGTTGTTAAAGAGGTATGGGGCTTCCCTAATAGCATAAACACCAACCTTCTTTACATATTCGAAATCAGAAAAAGAAATACAGTCTCCCGCTCCGAAAATAAAAGGATAGTCAACTGACTGAAGATAGCGATTTACCATCATATAACCAGCCTTATCAACAGTAAGCCCTGAATTCTTATACATTGGATTTGACTTTGCTCCGGCAGCCCATACTAAAAAATCATATTTTATTTGTTTTCCAGATTCTATGTAAATACTATTTTCTGAAACATTTGATATTTTATTTTGGGATAAAATTTCAATTTTATCTTTCATAAGCTTTTTTAAGGTCTTTTCTCTGACGTTTTCATTGTACCCCTTTAATATTGAATTCCCACTGTGCACCAAAGTGACTTTTACGTTTTTCTCCATTTTGTCAGACAGGACTTTTAACGCAAATGCTATTTCAATCCCCGCAGCTCCTGCACCTACTATTACCACTTGACTTTCTTCAAACATCTGCTCTATAAAATTTTTACGTAGCTTGAATAGGTTTTCTAATGGCTTAACGCAATATGCATATTCCACAACTCCCTGAGTATTTTTCCCTGCCATTTCAGACCCTGTATCCACAGAAATCACATCAAAAGATACTGTTTCATGATTTTCTAGTTTAACACATCTATTTTGAACATCAATTCCAGTTACTCTACCCTCTATATATTTAACCCTACTCTTCTGACACATTTTCTTTAAATCAAAGGACATGTCCTCCTCTTTGTAGATTCCTTCCACATATCCAGCAGCCATTCCTGAGTAATACTGATATTGACCTGCAGTCACAAGAACAACTTCAAGTCCTGGAATGTTTTTCAAACAAAATTGCTTTATAAGGAATACATGGGCATGACCACCACCCACGAGCAGTAACTTTTTAGTTTTTTGCATAATATTCACCCTCTTCCTTTTGCACAAAGTGAAGGTTATTTGTTGGAAATATAATTCCTACCCTTTGTCCTAGCTTTAAAACCTCATTTGAAAAATCTTCAACAAGTAAATTTACATTTCCGTCTGTTACTCTATAGGTTGCTTGTTTGCCTGTTACTTTACACTCCACTACAGTGTAATCATTTCCACTAAAATCAATCTTAATCTGATGTGGCCTTAGTAGTAGTTCAATATTTTCCCTTGTATTAGTCTTAACCGTAAAATTGCCAATAATACTATTGAAAATATTCCCTACTATTTTACCGGGAATGAAGTTGCACTCACCCATATAGAGTGCTGTAGTTTTATTTATAGGTTTGTAATAAATATTTTGTGGTGTATCTATTTGTGCTATGTGCCCCTCTACAATGAAAGCAATTGAGTCAGATAGCGCAAGGCTTTCATTTCTGTCATGGGTCACAAATATAATGCTAGCGCCCTCAGTCGCCTGTATTAATTTAATTAGTTCACCCATTTCACTCCGAAGTCCCGGATCAAGGCTAGAAAATGGCTCATCCATAAGTAAAATTTGAGGCCTAGGTGCCAATGCTCTAGCTATTGCAACCCTCTGCTGTTGTCCGCCTGAAATCTCAGAGGGCATTCTCTTTTCAAGCCCTTCAATCTGTAAAAGCACAAGAAGCTGCTTAGTCCTTTCCATCATTCGTTTTTTATCCCACTTTTTTACCTCAAGGCCAAAGCATATATTTTCTTCAACCGTCATATGAGGAAAAAGTAAAGGTGACTGAAAAACATACCCAATATCCCTTTTTTCTGCAATAAGCTTAGTTATGTCAGTATCATCAATGATAACACTTCCAGTATCAGGTGTAAGAAGTCCTGCTATAATGCGGAGAATAGTTGTTTTTCCTGCTCCCGATTCTCCTAATATTGAAAGTAGCTCTCCCGCTTTAACTTTGATACTGATATTATCCAGAATTTTTAAATTCCCATATTTTTTTGAAATATTATCAAGAATAATTTTCATATAAACCTTTCCCTCTTTTGAATTTCTTTTGTCATTCTATTTTTTACTCCCTTCAATTTTGCATCATTCTATATTATTCAAATAAGTAATTATCAATCTTGTTCTTTTTACGGGACAACAGGTCTGCAAGAAAAAACACAGATATATTAACCAAAATAAATATTACCCTTATCTTCAAAAGCGTACATTATTTACTTCTCTTTTTTATAATTACTTTAATAAGATAACTAAATATAAAAATAATAATAGCTGATATAACTAAAATAGTAATGATCTTTGAATAAGAGCTGAGTTTAGACATTTCATTACCTAAAACTACATAAGCGATGGTTCCAGGTATCATACCAATGCCTGTAGCAACTAAAAATGGAGTTAATTTCATGTTGCTTAAGCCTGCAGCATAGCTTAAAAAATCAAAAGAAATAAATGGTAACAGTCTCCCTACTAATATAACCTTAACTCCCTGCTTATTACTTATTTCATCAACCTTTTCCCATAAACCTTTTGTAGATTCGAATTTTTTCACAAAAGCCTCTCCGAAAACCCTAGATAAATAAAATGTTCCTAACGCTCCAAGCATCGCTCCAAACCAAGAAATAAAAGTACCAAGCCAAATACCAAAAACTGCTCCATTAGCCCCGGTAATTAAGAAAGCAGGAATTGGAGCTATAAAGGCTTGTAGGAGCATAAGTAGAATACTTAATATCGGTGCAGCAATGCCCCAGGATCTAATTATATTTGCAACCTGTTCTATGGATCCCTTTGAGAGCATGTCAATTATATTTTTAAACCTTGCTCTGTATACATAAGTAAGAAGTAATACTGTAATGAACGAAACCAAATAAATAATATGTTTTTTACTTAACTTCTTTAACACCATTAAATTATCCTCCAAGTTTTTATTCCATTAAATCTTTAGTAAGCTAATTTGTCATTTTACTATATTTAATTACTTTATTAAATCTTATTATGCCTGTTAAAAATAAAATGTAGGCTCAAATCTTCCACGCCATCTAGTGTCAATCATTTTAACGCCACCTTTTAAACAATTCTTATAGTTAAATCATATTTTTAGATCCTGCATTACAATATAACTATTTTATTATAGACAATATGCTCAAAATATCTATAGGCTCCATTCTCTCTGTATAGTCTAAATTTACAAAAGAATAACGAATAAGAGCATTTTTATCAATTATGAAGGTAGCTGCTAAAGGCAGTGACCATTTTTCGCCCATATTATACTCTGAGAGATTTATTCCCATTGCTTCATAAACCTCCCGTAAATAAGTAGGCACTTCAAACAATATATTATATTTTTCTGAAGTTTCTCCATCTATGTCTGTTAGGAGTTTAAAAGTAAGGTTATTCTTTTCTGCTACACTAATTGATTTTTCTTGTTTTTGTGGGCTTATGGCTATAAGCTCAGCACCTTCTGCTTGTATTTGAGGAAATATATCTTCATAAGCTCTAAGTTGAAGATTGCAATATGGACACCAAACCCCTCTATAAAAAGTAAGTACTACAGGACCGTTTTTTAATTTCTCGTATAACTCAATATCATTTCCTAAAGTATCTTTTAATGTAAAGTTAGGGGCCCTGCCACCGGCTTTTATTCCTTTTACCTTTCCTGTTTCTTGTAACTCCTTTATAGCTCTACTAAATATTTGTTTTATTTCATCAGGTGTTTTTTCTTTAGCAATATCTTTTAATTTTTTAATTTCTTCTTTTAAGCTCATGTTATGCATTTTTATCTACCTCTCAATTATAATAATTTAATATGTTATTTGTATTATAAATTAAATCAATAAATTATTATGTAAAATTCTTCACATAACAATAGACCATCAGCTACTTTTTACAATTAGTTCACATGTCTATATATTTAAAAAGAACAGCTAAATTTCATTTTTTAGCTGCCTCTTATAATACCCAGTAATGTATATTATGATTTACTATCTAATTTATCTTGCGAAAACTTTTTTTGCAAATGCCTCAACCTTATCTTAAAAAAAAGTAATTTTATAAGCTTATTCTGCCACTCTTTAAATGAGTTCTTTAAAACCTTTAGAGATGGCTTCTTTAATATCCTTACTGAAATACTGACAGCATTTCTTTTCTTAAGCCAATGCTCATTCTTCCCGTTATTATAACCTCTTCCTTAACTAATTCATTTAAAGTTGAGGTAACAGATTCTCTAGTAGAACCAATCATATTGGCTAATTCCTGATGACTTAGAGCCAGGTCAATGGTTATAATTTCGCCTTCCTCATTTCCAAATTCATTAGCCAGTTTTATTAGCCAATACATCAGCCTTTGTTTTATATCATAATTTGCTAACTGTTCCAACATTAGATTTTGTTCATTTATTTTTTCACCCATTCTTTTTAAAATATTCATGAGAAGCTTAGGTCTTCCCACCAAAAACGCTTCAAAATCATCATCCTTAAAAAGGCAACGTAGAGTATCCTCAATGGTCTCAATATATGTATCTTTAGTTTCCATAGAAAAAAGACTAGTTTCACCAAAAGTATTCCCATGACCAATAATTCCAATAGTGAATTGCTTTCCACTGGAACTCAATTTATATATACGTAACTTACCCTTTTTTACTAAATATAATCCTAAATGGCTACTATCTGGTGTTTGTATTATTGTATGTTTAGGGATAGTAGACATATGTGTTACACCATTAATCTTTATTAAATCCTCTTTTGGTAAGTTTGAAAATATTTTTATTTGTGACAAGTACCAAAGCTTTTCCATAAATCCACCCCAAATTGTTTATATTTTTCACTAAAAGTTATGTTACAGTGATTATATCATAAATGGAAGCATTCTAAGGAAACTCGCTTACATATTTTATATACTATTTGACTTAACCCAAATTTTATTTTTTAATGTTTCACCTATTATAGTATGAATGAACAGCCTCATTTCCCTGCTCAAAATAACTAGCACTAACGGATATGCCATACTTACCTTCCAAACTAAATTCTCCTATTTTAAGATTATTAAATAAATGTGGGTTGATAGTATGTGAAATACCTTACATATGCTTTAATTGTTAAAGGTTATACTATAGTCAATACAAAATATTTAAGACTGGAGGGATTCAAATGAAAAAAGTTGTTATTTACACTAGTACTTCTTGCATGTTCTGCCACGCGGCAAAGGATTTTTTCAAGGAAAATAATATTGTTTATACTGAATATAATATATCTGAAGATAAAGAAGCTAAAAAAGAACTGATAAAAAAAGGATATCGCTCTGTTCCAATTATTAAAGTTGATGACACGGAACTAGTTGGTTTCGATAAAGATTTAATTAGTTCCTTATTGGGATTGTAAATTACTTTGCACAATGGTTTATGGAATAAAAAAAATAGATGGAGGTAATACAATGGATTTAAAATTTGAATTAGCAAAAGTAAATGAAAACTTTATGAAGGTAGCCCCAAAAGATATTATTGATTTATTTAAAAGACAAGCAGAAAAGCTTGCACATAAGGAAATAGAAAAAACCGCTTTAAAACCAGGTGATAAATTACCTGATTTTGAACTTGAAAATAGTATTGGTGAAAAAATAAATTCTTACGATTTATTATCTAATGGCCCCTTAGTTATAAGTTTTTATAGAGGGAAATGGTGCCCATATTGTAATTTAGAAATACAAGCGTATCAAGAAATTCTTCCTGAAATAAGGGATTTAGGTGCTCAATTAGTAGGTATTTCACCTGAACTACCAGACAATTCTATGTCTTTAGTAGAAAAATACTCATTAAAATTCGAAATTTTAAGTGATATTGATAATAAATTAGCAAATAAATTTGGTTTAACTTATTACGTTGAAAAAGAATTACAAGAGGCTTATAAAAATCTCGGTATCGATTTGGTTTCATCTCAAGGAAACAGTAATTATGAATTACCAGTTCCAGCAACATATGTAGTTAACAGCAATGGTACTATAGTTTTAGCATTTATTGATACAGATTACACAAAGAGGTTGCAACCTAGTGGAGTCATAGAAACGCTTAAAGGCTTATACAGTTAATTTTATTAAAGCTAATGATATTCTTTTATAAAAAAGTCATGACCCCATAGAAGCTATCTCCTATGGGGTCACTTTAATAAAGTATAATTATATTTATATTTCTAATTTTTCTATCAACACACTAATATGTTTTCTTCCTCATAGAAAATGTACTGTTGTATTTGCCACATATAGATTATCTGACTTTATTAAAATGAGTTAAAATATGTTTGCTAACCAAAAAAATTAGTGGAAACAGTATGAGAAGCTGAACCACTGGAATTAGAGCAATATTGGTATTTGGAAATAATGGCATATTTTCACTATACGCCCATCTTCCATTATGTAAAGCGCTAATTTCAAAATAAAAGCTTAAGAATAAGGCATATAAAATCATAATCACCCATTCCTTTCTATCCCACTTTTTCATAAACCACTCCAATTCACCATTAACAATTGATAATAAACTATATAATGCCAGCGTCATGATTACATCCCCAAAAGTAGCACTAATCATTAATCTTGTATGATTGCTCAAGTCATCCACTGTGAAGAATATACTACATTGGCTATATTCCCATACTGCTTGAAATATTGTAGATACAATAGCTATAACAAAAATATTCCTCAGAAGTTTTTTCATCTTATCACCACGCTAAAACTTATTTTCCCTCTTAAAGTCATGTTTCTCCATTTTATCATTCTAATGCTACCCCAAGTCCGTCAGCAATTCTATTAACATAAGTGAACTCACTTCCACTTATAGAAGTGGATGCTTCTTGGGTAGTATATCCTAGCGGAGATAAATTTACCAAGCTAACAAGGTAGAACCAACCTCTTTTATATTTATACTGGCATTGAAGTCTCTATCTATACTAAGACCGCAATATTCACAGATATATATTCTATCCTTTAACTGCAGATTTTCATTTATATTCCCACAACTACTACAAGTCTTAGATGAGGGATACCATTTGTCTACTTTGATAAGTTGTTTTCCCTTATCTTCTAATTTGTAGTTTAGAAAACTTCTGAACATACCAAAACCATTATCAGTAAGATTTTTAGCTAATTTTAATGTTTGAGCCATTGCTCTTAGGTTTATATCCTCAACTATT
>NZ_JAENWM010000002.1 GCF_016650035.1 Clostridium sp. | reverse complement strand
TTGTTACTCAAGCTCATTACATACTATTTAGTCTTACGACTAAAAATTTACTTCTTTTTACTAAAGTAATTAACTGGTTTAGCAAAATATTATTTTGCTATTCTTTACCTATTTCTCTGTTTAATTTTCAAAGACCAATTTATTTTGTCATCATGTGACGACTTCTACAATTTTATCAGTTATTTAATCATCTGTCAACCCAATCTAAAGAATCTTTAATAATTAATTTAACCTTCATCACTATGTTCGCAAAGTTAATTTATAACTATGTTTCAGCAACAATTAATATAATATCATATGTATAAATTAATTTTTGCTTATAATCACTCATTATATCCATTCACTTTCATATTTATACTTATTTCTTCCATATATTCTGTTTTACTTGTAATGATACGCTTGGAGCATTTAATAAATATGGAGTTATATATTTACATATACGACTCCATATTTATTTATAAAGCCATAACTATTTCTTTATATTTATTACCGCGCACTTCAAAATTTTCGAACATATCAAAGCTTGCACATGCCGGTGACAACATCACTACATCACCAGGTTTGGCAACTGATTTAGCTGTATCAATAGCTCCCTTAAAATTTTCAGCAATGATAATCTCCAGAAAAAATCCCTTTTCTTGTAATACAGACTCAAAAACTTCTTTTATTTTATATTTAGTGGAACCTACTAATATTAGAGTTTTAATATTTAAATATGCTTCTTCTGCTAACGGTTTAAAAGGTATCTGCTTATCATATCCTCCTGCAATTAATATAACCGGTTTTTCAAAGGCTTTAAGGCTTGCTATAGTTCTAGTTGGACTAGATGCTATTGAATCATTATAATACTTAACTCCTTGGATTTCTCTAACAAATTCGCCCCTATGAGGTACCCCTATGAAACTAGTAGCAATGTCTCTCATGCTCGCAACTGTCACTTCATCTTCCACTGCACAAAATGCAGTTAATAAATTGGCCACATTGTGCATCCCTTTTAACTTTATTTCTGAAAGATTACATACTAACTTATCCCTAATAAATAATTCATCATTCTCAAAATATGCGCCCTCTTCTACTTTCTCTATTATACTAAAATACTTAACTTTTGCAGCGGCCTCTTTTCTGAGTTCATAAGTCAAAGCATTATCCTTATTCAATATAATTACATCACTATTTTTTTGATATTTAAATATGTTCTTCTTTGCCTGTATATATTCTTCCATATCCTTATGAATATCTAAATGGTTCGGACTTAAATTTGTTACTACCGCTACATCTGTAGAAACAGTCATAGTCATAAGCTGAAAACTTGATAATTCTAATACTACTTTATCATCACTACTTATTTCTTCAATATTTGCAAATAGTGGAGTCCCTATATTTCCTCCAACCCAGGTTTTATATCCTTCCTTTTTTAGTATATTATATATTATTGTAGTTGTTGTTGTTTTACCATCGCTACCAGTGACCCCAAAAGTTTTTGCAGGACAATATTTTATAAATTCTTGCATTTCCGATGTTATATATGTTCCTTCCTCTTTTGCTTTTAAAAGAGCCTGATCATCTATTCTCATTGATGGTGTTTTAAAAATAACATCGAAACCTGTTAAGTCATTTAAGTAACCTTCACCTAAAACTAACTTTACACCACTTTTTTCAAATTTTAAGGCTTCCTCTCCAAGTAAACTATAAGTTTTTTTATCAAAAGCTGTAACAGCAGCACCCAGTTTCACTAGAAAATGAATTAAAGGAATATTACTAACTCCTATACCTACAACTCCAACTTTTTTCCCTCTTATAAATTTTTTAAATTCACAAAATTTTTTTTCCATATAACCCTCCATATACTCTTTATATATTAAATATTATATTATCAATTTAACAAATTTGATTCTACTAATTATAACACTTAAGTTATCACCTGTGGAAGTAATGGTAGATTCCTTTTATACAATAAAAATAGTGCATAGTATAAATATAGCCTATGAAAGCTACCTTTTATACGATGCACTACTCTTTAATTAAAATTGTAGTTTATCTTCTATAAACTTTTCTAAATCATTTATGCTAAGTCTTATTTGTTCCATTGTATCTCTATCCCTAACTGTTACAGTGTTATCTTCTAAAGTATCAAAATCCACAGTTATGCAGTATGGAGTTCCAGCTTCATCTTCTCTTCTATATCTCTTTCCTATACTTCCAGCTTCATCGTAATCTATATTGAATTTTTTACTTAACCCTTCAAAAACTTCATTAGCTTTTTCTGATAATTTTTTGCTTAGTGGCAAAACAGCTGCCTTAAACGGCGCAAGTGCTGGATGCAAATGAAGCACTGTTCGTACATCGCCATTTGGAAGTTCTTCTTCATCATAAGCATTAACTAAAAATGCAAGCACAACTCTATCTGCACCTAAAGAAGGTTCGATACAATAAGGTACATATTTCTCATTAGTCATAGGATCTAAATAGCTCAAATCTTGACCTGAATGTTCCATATGCTTCTTTAAGTCGTAATCAGTTCTATCAGCAATTCCCCATAATTCTCCCCATCCAAAAGGAAACAAGAATTCTATGTCACAAGTAGCATTGCTATAAAAAGATAATTCCTCGGTGCCGTGGTCTCTAAATCTTAAATTTTCCTTTACTATCCCCAAATTATATAAGAAATTAGCACAAGATTCTTTCCAATATGCGAACCATTCTAAATCCGTACCCGGTTTGCAGAAAAACTCTAATTCCATTTGTTCAAATTCTCTTGTTCTAAAAATGAAATTTCCTGGTGTTATTTCATTTCTAAAAGCCTTTCCTACTTGGCCTATACCAAATGGAATCTTTTTCCTGGTAGCCCTTTGAACATTTTTAAAGTTTACGAAGATACCTTGAGCTGTTTCTGGTCTTAAATATATATCTGATTTTCCATCTTCAGTTATTCCCTGTGAAGTCTTAAACATTAAATTGAATTTTCTAATGTCAGTAAAAACGTTCTTCCCACATTTAGGGCATACTATTTTATTTTTTTCTATATATTCTTTTAATTCTTCATTTGTCCATCCATCAGCAGTAGCTACTTCTGCTCCTTCTTTCGTCATATGGTCTTCCACTAACTTATCTGCTCTAAATCTAGAGTTACAACCTTTACAGTCCATTAGTGGGTCCGAAAATCCCCCAACGTGCCCTGTTGCAACCCAAACTTCAGGGTTCATGAGTATAGCACAGTCTACGCCTACATTATAAGGGCTTTCTTGAATAAACTTTTTCCACCAAGCTTTTTTAACATTGTTTTTAAATTCAACTCCAAGAGGACCATAATCCCATGAATTAGCTAGACCGCCGTATATATCCGATCCCGGAAATACAAATCCTCTATTTTTACATAAACCAACTACTTTATCCATACTTTTTTCAAATGCCATGTTAATACCTCCTAAATTTTATATAATTTATTGATATTTTGTGTTATATATAAGTATAAAAAAAAGACTATACCCTAAGGGACGAAAATTACTTCCGCGGTTCCACCCTTATTGGCACATGCCCTACTCTAAATTCTATACACTCAAAAGCTCCCTTCACAATAATACTTTGATTGTTTCCACCATCCACAACCTCTCTTATAAAGTACTACTACTACTCTTCTTTATCACAGTGAAATATTTAATTATATTTATATATTAATAGACTTCATATTATTATAGACAAATTAATTAGTAATTATTATACTATTAAAAATATGTTTACAATTTCAGCTATTATAATTCATTCAAAAAAAATAAAATGGCTCCGCGAAAAGGATTTGAACCTTCAACCTATCGGTTAACAGCCGAGCGCTCCACCGTTGAGCTATCGCGGAATATTATTATTTTTAACTACAATGACATTATAACATATAGAATTAAAAATTCAATAACTTTTTGCATTTTATAATGGTTTTAAGCTCTGTAGTTTATATCTAAACCATAAAAGGATATTTTAGCTAGACTAAAATATCCTTTTATTATTAAATTATTGCATTGGTTTCATTGTAGGGAATAAAATAACATCTCTTATTGAATAAGCGTCAGTTAAGAACATTACTATTCTATCAATACCTATTCCAAGACCTCCTGTTGGTGGCATTCCCGTTTCTAATGCACTCATAAATTCTTCATCCAAAAGATATGCCTCATCGTCGCCTAGTTCTCTTTCTTTTGCTTGTTGCATAAATCTCTCTCTTTGAACTACTGGATCATTTAACTCCGAGTAAGCATTACATATTTCTCTTCCGAATACAAAACCTTCAAACCTCTCTGTAAACTCATCATTTCCTCTCTTCTTCTTAGTAAGAGGTGATATTTCTACCGGATAATCACATAAGAATGTTGGTTGAATTAAATGTTCTTCTACATATTGTTCAAATAGTTCATTTAGTATATCTGCTTTTGTACAATCTTCTAATTCTTTTTTAAATTGTAAATGCTTTTCTTTAGCAATTATCCTAGCTTCTTCATTTGTATTAATCAACATAAAGTCCACACCTGAATACTCTTTTACTGCATCTACCATTGTTATTCTTCTCCATGGTGGTGCAAAGTCTATTTCAGTTCCCTGATAATTAACCTTTGTAGTTCCATGAATTTTTTCACAAACATAAGCTATCATATTTTCAGTAATTTCCATCATATCATTATAATCTGCATAAGCTTCATATAGTTCTATCATTGTAAACTCTGGGTTATGTCTTTGATCCATTCCTTCGTTTCTGAAGTTTTTACCCATGTCATATACCTTTTCAAAACCAGCAACAATTAGTCTTTTTAAATATAACTCTGTTGCAATTCTAAGGTACATATCAATGTCTAGCGTATTATGATGAGTCATAAATGGTCTTGCTGCTGCTCCTCCTGCTATTGGCGCTAAAATCGGGGTTTCAACTTCTAGAAATTCTTTGTTATCTAAGAATTCTCTGATATATCTAATTATTTTTGTTCTCTTAAGAAAGGTCTCTTTTACTTCTGGATTCATTATTATATCTACTTCTCTTTGTCTATATCTTAAATCAGGATCTTTTAATCCATGCCATTTTTCAGGAAGTGGTTTCAGAGATTTAGCTATAAGTTGAAAGTCCACTATATGTAATGATATTTCACCAGTTTTAGTAACAAAAGTTGTACCAGTTACACTTAAAAAATCCCCTATGTCAAAACTTTTATATTCTTTTATTTTTTCTTCCCCTACATCATCTATTTTTATGTATAGTTGAATTTTACCATCTCTATCATGAATATCAGAGAAACCAGCTTTACCATGAACTCTTTTAGACATAAGTCTACCTGCTACAGTAATTTTTACGCCTTCGAGCTTCTCATAATTATCTTTAACCTCTTGTGATGTGTGAGTTCTTTCAACTTTGTATACATCAAATGGATCTTTCCCTTGTTCTTGAAGTTCTGCTAATTTTCGTCTTCGTATTGTTACCTGCTCATTATATTTAGATTCAAGTTCATGTATATTCTTTTCTTCTTCGTTTGACATTGATATCCCTCCTGTTTTCTTCTAGTTCATCAAATAATTGTTAACATTTAGCCACAAATATTGCTTATGTATATATATTTCTTTAGGGTACCTATCAATTATACATTGTTAAGCACCCTTTTTCTCTATAAAAATGAAATAATTTTAATAATTACCCTCTTTTAACTTCTAATATTTCATATTTACCAACACCATCTGGAACTGCAACTTCAATTATCGCTCCTACTTTCTTACCCACAAGAGCACTTCCTACTGGAGATTCATCTGATATCTTATTATTAAGTGGCTCTGCTTCTGCTGAACCCACTATATAAAATTCAACATCTTCATCAAACTCATAATCCTTAACCTTAACTATAGATCCTATACTTACTACATCTTTGTCAATATCATTTTCATCTAAAACACTTGCATTTCGGAGCATATTTTCTAGTTGTATTATTCTTCCCTCTACAAATGCTTGCTCGTTTTTAGCATCATCATACTCTGAATTCTCACTCAAATCACCATAACCAAGTGCTACTTTAATTTTTTCTGTTATATATTTTCTCTTTACAGTTTTAAGGAATTCTAATTCATCTTCTAATTTTCTGATTCCCTCATAGGTCATCACATATTTTTTTGGCTGGCTCATTTATTTCTCCCCTTTTAAATTTTTATTAAATAAGTTAATAAATATCAATAAAATCCTTTATAAAATAACAATGCCCGAAAACATTACTTCCCCATTATAGTAATGTTTTTATCAAACAAGCAAATTTACGGAATGGATATAATATAAGGCTATTAGTTCATATTGATGATTTATTGGGTATGAAATTCATTAATAGAATAACAATCCATGTAACCATTTAGCACATTATAAATCAGCCCATTAAGATTGTCAATATACTATGCGTAAAAATTTCTAGCAAATTACATTATTGTTGTATTTTATTTGTTTTATATCTATACCATTATACTTAAGAGCTTTCTCTATATCAGGCTCTTGCATTTGGCATAATATAGCTCCTAGGAGTTCGATAGAAAAATCTAGTTTTGAAACATTCCAAGGTACATTATAGCATACATCATTAACTGCTAGAATATTACTTTTCGCAATCATACTATTATCTAAAAACCATACTAATTTACCATCACTGAATTCATGAGCTTTAGATGAAATAATAAAATCTGCTATTTTAATTGCATAGACTTCATCATCTGTAACAATAGGCGACACCCCGAAATTAGCAATAATATAATCTGCTAATCTTCTAGCTCTCACCAAATCCCAGGACAAAAATACAATATATTTGCTTTGCTTTGCAAGTTCTACAATAATATTATAGTTTATCATTTCTACAGCGTCATATACTACGATGCAAGAATTTTTCAAGCTTTTATTCCTCAGCCTAAGCAAAAGCTTTATACTTTTTACAACACTAAAAGCTAAAAGCTGCTTTTGAAATGAATTAAAGTAAATATAATCCAATGGTCTAAGCGTCTTTGGCGATAATTGTATTTCTTTACATTTACATAGTTTTTTAGCATAAGTTATATTACCTAAGTAGGCTTTTCTATTAAAATTGGGTGGAAGTCTTACCTTTGTAACTTTAATATCTAATTCTTTAATAAGTTCGGCACTTATTAACTTTACCTTTCGTTTATCCAAAATCTTACTTATAAACCCGAATTCGTTATAGGAGTTATAAGTATTTGAAGTTACACATAATATTGGTTTCATAAATATGCACCTTATAAATTAATGTACTATCATCTTATTCACCATTAATTATATAAATTCATGTTTTAATTTAAATATTATTTATTTATAGTTTTTAAATATTCCCTATATTCTAAAAGTAGTTCTCTTGTCTCGTCATAATTATTTTTAGTATTAATTTTATTCTTAATTTCAGTGCAATTACTAAGTCCTTTAACATACCACGCTGTATGTTTTCTCATTTCTCTAACTGCTTTAATTTCACTGTATGATTTTACGGCTAAATCTAGATGCCTTATACACATATCTAATTTTTCTACTGCAGTTGGATATGTAACCCGTTCACCACTTATTGCACACTTAATTTCTCTGAAAATCCAAGGATTCCCCATAGCTCCTCTTGCAACCATTATAGCATCACAACTTGTTACTTCCTTTATTTTCATAGCATCTTCTACAGAAAATATATCTCCATTGCCTATTACTGGAACTTTAACATTCTCCTTTACAGCCCTAATGATATCCCAATCAGCTTTGCCAGCATACATTTGTTCTCTAGTCCTACCATGTACAGCCATAGCATCGATCCCTGCATCTTCCATGTACTTAGCAAATTCTACGGCATTAACACTATTTGCATCAAAGCCCTTTCTAAATTTTACTGTAACAGGCTTTGTAGAAACCTTTTTCATTTCTTTTATTATTTGAGCTGCTAGTTTAGGATTTTTCATAAGCGCAGATCCCTCACCATTTTTTACTATCTTAGGTACTGGACAACCCATGTTAACATCAACCATGCAAATATCATCTCTGCTATTAAAAATTTCACAGGCACTAGCCATAATTTTAGGCTCACTTCCAAATATCTGAATTGCTACAGGTCTCTCTAAATTAGAAACCTTCATAAGAGCTTCTGTATTACTACTTCCATAATATAGGCCTTTAGCACTTACCATTTCAGTATATAGGAGACCACACCCGAGTTCACTACATAACCCCCTAAATACACTATCTGTAATCCCTGCCATTGGAGCTAAAAAAACATCATTCTCAAAATGAATATTTGATATTTTCACTTAATCACCTATTCCCTATTCTTTTCATAAATCATTCTAAGGCCCTCTAATGTTAGGTTAGCATAAACCTCATCAATAGTTTTAGACTCATCCCTTATTACTTTTGAGAGTCCACCTGTAGCAACAACATAAGGTTCTTCTTCTCCCATGTTGACCATTTCCATTTTCATTTTATTAACAATATAATCTACTTGGCCAATATACCCATATATTATTCCAGCCTGCATACTTAAAATAGTGTTTTTACATATAACTGTATCTGGTTTTATAAGCTCCACCCTAGGTAACTTTGCAGCTCTCTCAAATAACGCTTCGGATGCTATTTTTATCCCTGGGCATATGGTCCCCCCTAAATAATTTGCGTCTTTACTTATAGCACAAAAAGTTGTGGCTGTTCCGAAATCTATTAAAATTAACGATCTTTTAAAAATTTCATGTGCTGAAACAGCATTAACAATTCTATCCGCACCTACTTCTTTTGGATTATCATATTTTACATTTATTCCAGTCTTAATCCCTGGCCCCACTACCATAGGCGTCAGTTTAAAATATTTTCTTATCATATGCTCTATTGAATACATAATATTTGGAACCACAGAGGAAATTATTACTCCCTTAATAAGCTGTGTTCCTATGTTTCTCTGATAAAACAATTGCATTACTTGAATTCCATATTCATCAGCAGTTTTTTTTGCATCAGTAGATAGTCTCCACTCTACGAGTAGCTCATTGCCATTAAAAACTCCTAAAACAGTATTCGTATTTCCAACATCTAAAACTAAAATCACTTTATACACCGCCTATACAATATAAAGCAGTTTTGCACGCTGCTTTATATTATTTCCGTATTAAAACCACAAGAATAGCATAGCCAATATTTTATAATCTTGATTATAACTATTCTTAATTTAACAATTTAATTTTAACAACTCAAACATATTTGTCAAGCTAAATATTTATATAAATGTTATTTTCCGAAAATAGTTAGAAGAATACCTGCTGCAATATTAACGACTTCAGAAGGAGATTTAGACTTCCACTGAAGTTTTTTATTTATTATAGCATGTAACTCCTACTTATAGAAGTTGGAGACTTTCCTTCTGAAATGTCGTTAAAATCCTAAAAGTATTGCGCTACTCAATAACTGCCAAAACATCTCCAGCATTAACAGTATCACCACTGACTACACTTACTTCTACAACTTTTGCATCATGAAGCGCCATAATTTCACTTTCCATTTTCATCGCCTCTAGTATGAATATTACTTGCCCCTTTTTAATATTATCTCCAGGGCCTACATTAACTTTAAGCACTATTCCAGACATTGGGCATTCTATTTTTTCCCTAGTTACATTTAATTTTTTCACCTGAGTTTTTGTTGATGACTGAACTTTTACTGGTGATTCCTCTGTTACTGCTACAGGTATCACGCTACTAGAGAATTCCGCCTTAACTTCTTCAACTTCTACTTCATAAGTAATTCCATTTACTTTTATATTATATTTTTTCATTTTTGTCCTCCTAACTATGTCTTTAAACTATTTTAGACTTCTGATATTCCCCAAAAAGTATTATTATTTATTCTTTTGATGCTCTTTATTCTTAAATTTACTTCTGGTTTATCTAGGTATGCAGATAAACCTGCAGCTATTACTGCTACAAGTTCTAAATTTTCTTCAATTTCATACCTTTTAATTTCATCAAATTGTCCCTCTTCAATATCAATTATATCTACCGTATCAACCTTAACTTTATTTCGTGATAAAAAAAATATTATAAAACTTTGAAGTTTTATAATAAACGTCAAACTAATCAATAATGAAAAAACTATAGTCATAGCTACAAGTGTAGTAATTAATGCATCTAAAAATGAAAATTCCATATATTAATTCCTCCTATTTATAAAACGCAAAAATTATTTTCAGTATAATGATATCATATGATATTGATTTTGCAAATAATGTTCCATATATCTGTATATTGAAAAAAATAAGGTTGCTATAGCTATAAACTATAACAACCTTAAGCACATTTAAATTAATTTAGAATAAACCCGATATAGTACCATCCTCAAAAATATCCATTTTATTTGCTGCCGGCACCTTTGGAAGGCCGGGCATTGTCATTATATTTCCTGTTAAGGCTACAACAAAACCAGCACCGTTGGAAATTTTCACTTCTTTTATATTTATTGTAAAGTTTGTTGGCCTTCCTAAAAGGCTTGGATTATCCGAAAGAGAATTCTGAGTTTTAGCAACGCATATAGGAACTTTATCTAGCCCTAGTTTTTCTATTTCAGCAATTTGCTTATTTGCAGAGGGGCTATATTCTACTCCATCAGCTCCATATATTTCAGTGGCAATAGTGTGTATTTTTTCTTTTATAGAAAGTTTGTCATCATATAATACTTTAAAGTTACTCCCTTCATTATCTAAAATATCCAACACCTTGTCAGCCAATTCTTGACCTCCATCTGCCCCTTTTTCCCAAACCTGCGTTAAAGCTACTTTAACACCCATTTTTCCACAAAATTCAATTATGTACTGAATTTCTTCTTCAGTATCAGTCATGAATTTATTTATTGCAACTATTGCAGGAACTTTATATTTCTTTATATTTTCTATTTGTTTTTCTAAATTTGCTATTCCCTTTGAAAGGGCCTCTACATTTGGCTCATTTAATTTATCTTTTTTTACTCCACCATGATGTTTCAGCGCTCTTATTGTAGCTACAAGAACCACGCACTCTGGTTTCAAATTTCCATATCTACATTTGATATCAAAGAATTTTTCAGCACCTAAATCTGCTCCAAATCCCGCTTCAGTAACAACATAATCGCCTAATTTTAGTGCCATTTTTGTAGCTAGTAAACTATTGCATCCATGGGCAATATTAGCAAAAGGTCCTCCATGTATTATAGCAGGAGTATTATCAAGTGTCTGAACTAGATTTGGTTTTATAGCATCCTTCATAAGCAGTGCCATTGCACCATTCACCATTAAATCTTCACAATAAACCGGCTCGCCTTCTAGGTTATAAGCTACTAAAATTTCACCCATTCTTTTCTTTAAATCCATAAGATTTAAAGATAAACATAAGATTGCCATTATCTCTGACGCAACGGTTATCATAAATCCATCTTCTCTTAAAAATCCATTAGGCTTTCCACCAAGTCCAACAACAATATTTCTAAGTGACCTATCGTTCATATCCATTACTCTTTTATATATAATTTTCCTACTGTCTATTCTTAGTGTGTTTCCTTGATGGATATGATTATCTATAGCTGCGGAGAGTAAATTGTTGGCTGCTGTTATTGCATGCATATCTCCTGTAAAATGTAGATTTATATCTTCCATTGGCACAACCTGAGAATATCCACCTCCTGCAGCTCCACCTTTAACCCCGAATACTGGTCCAAGAGACGGTTCTCTTAAAGCTATCACTGCATTTTTACCTTGCTTACATAATGCTTGTCCAAGACCTATTGTAACCGTAGATTTACCTTCTCCAGCAGGCGTTGGATTTATAGCTGTGACTAATATCAACTTCCCATCTTTCTTATTTTCATTTCTTTTTAGTACATCTAAAGAAATCTTTGCTTTATATTTCCCATATAAATCAATATCATCTTCAGTTAATCCCATTTTTTCTGCCACCTTAAGTATAGACAACATCTTAGAACTTTGTGCAATTTCTATATCACTTTTCATATACTTCACCCCTTATATATTAATTAGACTACTTCTATTTTGGTTATTTAGTGTACTACTCTATAACCTTAATTATTTCCATTATATCAGATATTCAGGTAAAATTGCAGTGGAAATTTCAGAATATTTGATTATATTTAAAAAAACATACAGTTAATTTACTAACGGGTTCTGTTTTGAGGTGCAAAAGCTAAAATTGTGCTAATAATAACAGTATCTATTTAATAGTGAAAGTTAATATATTAACCTTAAATCACATTGGTTTTATCAATAGAAAACACCTCATGCAAAACGCATAAGGTGTTTTCTATTATTTCTTAATAAATTGAGAATAACATTAAAAAAAGCGAGATAAAATTATCCCGCCTTTTACTAAAGAATATCTTTTAATTTTTTCCAAGCAATATTAGAAATATCTTCTACCCAATCTGTATTACTATAAAGTAATTCATGGGTCATATCTCCTACATCATCAACAGTTTCGTTATCTCTTACAAATGCCCATTTAATTTGGTTATTTGCGTTTTGGGGATTAATGTTATGTTCTTCAACATATCTCTTCAATGCTTCAAATTTGTTTTCTGATTTAAGTTTATCAATATTTTTAGATGTACCATCAGCAGTTGCCCCACCTTTTACTTCAATAATCCAAATCTGACCGTTTTCCTTTATTACATAATCAGGATAGAACCCCCATTGTTTCTCTCTACTATCAACATAAATAATAGATAAATATGCCTGTGATTTTTCTCCATTTTTATATAGCCATTCTATATTAGAAGACCCTTCACAATATTTTTCAAATCTTTTTTCAGGCTTTGAACGGATTATATCCGATGTGTAGTCTTTATAGACATTTGATTTAACAATATAAGAGTCTTTACTTGGGTCATATTTAACAATATCTCTCTCGGGTATTGAAAATGGAATAGTTTTAATACCTTTTATTTTAGTTAATTCCTTTTGAGATTTCTTCTGACTTATAGCTTCTAAAAAATCATATTTAATCAACCCTCTATTATTAACCACATAAGCATAAAATTCATGGGAGTTCAATTTTAAAAACATACCATTTTTTATTTTCTTTTTCTTGTAGTTTTTACCAAGGAATAATCTTTTTAAAATGCTATGGGTTATACTATAATCAAGGCTTACCTTTTGAGATATAATCCAAATAGCGTTTTGAAGTTTAGTATCTTGTAAATCGACCTCTTTTTTAATAGTTACTTTATCTATACTTTCAATAGCTTCTGTTGTTGATACTTTTCCTGACCCCATAGATATTTTTATATCTTTATCAAAAGAATATCCGTTAATCTCTAATAATGTTATATTCTTATCTCTATTGGAATCTAAACTATATTTTTGCTTGTAGTATTTAGTTATTAGTTTAGCAATTTCTCTTTCTCCCAAGCCATCTTTATCCTCACTTTTTAGTTCCTTTAAAAGTCCTACATTAATTTCTTTGTATTCATCTTTTATATATACCAATCTTATCTCATTTGACTCAAAGTTCTTTAATACTTCATTCTTATAATCTTCATCAAAGGTATAAAGATAGCAGTTGTCTAAAGTTTCATTATTATAGTGTTTTTGTTCAGGCATACGTCTAATTCTTCCAATAGTCTGTATCTCAAAATCATCTTTCATATTTTCACGAAGTTTAACAAGCACTTTAGCTCTGGTACAATCCCATCCAGTTGATATAGCTTGTTTCATGTGCAAAAATATTACAGAGTCATCTAATTTTGTAATGCTATCTATATTAATTTTATCTTTAGCCTCAGATAGCCATTTACTAACCGTTTTATTGTTATAGTTATAACCTTTAGATTCAAGGTATTTATCTACTCTATCAATTAAGTCATTTGAAGCATTAGGGTATTGAATAATAATTAATGGATTAATATTTTTATTTAACTTTTTATATTCGTTTCTTATCTCAATTTGCTTATTTATAGATTTTTCAATAAGATACTCATATTCATCTTTTACGGTTATATCATTACTAACTCCTTCATTTATGTAAATAGCTCTCGTAATAAGTTCAGAAGCAATTACATCTGCCTCTGGTATTACTATATCAGCTTTACTAACCGTAGCAGATACCATTATCTTACTCATACACTCGAATTTATCCATTAATTCTATTGCTTTTGGTGTTATATTTTTATGACATTCATCAACAATTAGAATGAATTTAATGTTTTTTAATTTAGCTTCAAGTATTCTTGTAAAAAGGTTTTTTACCTCTGTTTCTCTTAGAGCTTTATTATCCTTCTTTGTTACTTGCTCCCAATTTATAAAACATATATTGTTTTTTTCAAAACCAGAGGTTAAAATGTCTTGTAAAACCTTAGTTTTTCTACCTTTTATATTTTCGTCAAACTTTTCTTTACTCTGAGTTTCTAAATTACCCGCACCAGGAGTTAACCATATGAAACATATATCTTCTTTAGTTTCATCTAAAAATTCATCCATGTATTTAGTAAGAATAATAGTTTTCCCGCTACCTGTCGGTGATTTAATAATTATTTTATTTTGTGGTTTATATAGAGTTCTATTTTTTAACTCTTTAACACATTCACTTTGAAATTCTTTTAGTTTTAACATATTATCTCCTTCCTAAAGTAGTAAGTTGGTATAATATTAAGGTCAATATTATTACTTTCAATTAAATATTTTTGCTTAGTTGTTAATAGCACGTCTGAATCTATATAGATTTTCCTAATCTTTTTTCCTGACTTAATATCATTTTCAAGCTTGTCAGCGTCTTCATCATCAAAAATAATTCTTATAGTTTCATTTGAGATGTCTACTGCATTTTCAAGCTGAACAAGTGATTCTATATACTCAGAGAGTTCATCCACAACATCATAATCAACATCATCTGAAAATTTTTCAACAAAGTCAGTCTTATAGTATTTTAAATTCGCAGGAATACCCTCTATTTCTTTTCCTTTTGAGGCTGTATATCCTTCTATAACTTTTTTAAGCCTTTGGTAAGTTACTTCTTCACATATATTATTCTCATTATTTGTACAGAGAATGAACTGACGATTTCCCCCATCTTCTTTATTGAGTTCCAATACAGCATGACCAGTTGTACCACTTCCTGCGAAGAAGTCTAATACAATACCATGAGGGTTATTTACTAATTTTAATAGTTCTTTAATATAATTTACTGGTTTAGGATATGAAAACACATCAATGTTAAACAAGTCCTTTAACTCTTTTGTTGCCCCTCCATTTATAAAAGAAGAATCTTCTGAAAAATCTAATGATGTATAAGGCTGTTCAGTTGATTTTAATTCATTCAAGTATGTTTTAAAAATAAACCTTTTACCTTTTACTTTAGGAAAAACTATCTTCCCTTTATCAACCCATTCTTTTACCCTGTATTCTGGAAATGCCCAGAAACGACCCGTTGATGGGTGATACTCTTCGTTTGTAAATGGATTAACTATAGTAAAGCTATAAAATCCTTTTTTTGCTGTTGGGTCTGTGTTTTTCCAAGCACCATGAACGTCATTATCAGGATTAGTATATTTAGTTAAATCTTTCGCTTTGCCATTTAAATTTATTTTTGACTTATCTTTTCCATAAACTAATAAATATTCGTGAACAATTGCAATATGTTTAGCGTCATTAGCTTTTGTTTTGGTTTTTCGTATAAACATTGTAATAAAATTTTTCTCACCTAAAATTTCATCACAAATCAATTTTAATTGAGCAATTTCATTGTCATCTATACTTATAAATATAACGCCTTCATCCCTTAGTAATTCCTTTGCAACTTCTAATCTTTCTGACATAAAGCTTAACCATTTGGAATGTTTAAAACCATCTTTTTCATCCATCATTTTATCGCCATATACAAAATCTTTATTTAAAGTATTGTATGGAGGGTCTATATATATAATATCAATTTTACCCAGGTGAGTTTTCTCTAACAATTTCAAACTATGGAAATTGTCTCCTTCTAAAAGGAAGTTAAATGGCTTATCATTATCTTTTACAATCTCTCTTGATTTATCTTCAATAAATACTGGAATTTTAGTTTCAAGCTCTATATCAACCCTCTCAGTATGTTTCTCGAAATTAAGCTTATATTTGATGTCATTTATAGCTAACTCTAATTCAACAAGCTGATTAATTTTATTCATTTTTTCATCTTCATTTAAAATATTTAAATTTGTATCTTCCTTTAGGCTATTGATTATTGATAATAAATGCTCTCTATGTACTTTTGTAATGTTTGTACTTTCTGTATTCATCATAAATTAGTTCCTCCCCGAATCCTGTTTTTGTATTGTACATTTTAGGGAAGGTTCTAACTACTATAGTTGAGGGTTAGCCTGTCTTAGACTAATTGATAGTAAAATAATAAAAGGAACTACATTGCAGTTTCTTTGCAATGTAGTTCCTTTTATTATTACTAATTTATTATTTTATTTGAATTTTGGTTAAGAGTTAAAATGTCTATTAATATAATTTATGTATTCCATAGATGTTTAGATGGCTTAATTGGTAAAATTATCTAAAATAAACAATATCCTTATAATTAAATACTTTCTCTGTCAATCCTAATCTTTGAGCAGGGGTTGAACGTTCGCCATTAGACTTTGTTTCAAAACAAAAATTATAGAAGGTGCGAAAGATTACTAACATTTGATGTGCATACTTAGGATTATAGTTAGCATATATATAGCTTTTCCCATCTCCCCTTGCAGTTGAAAGTGGTCGTTCCAATATGGAAATTCTTCTTCGTACTTGCTGAAAGAAATTGTTGATAGCTCTACTATTTACTTGCATAATAAGGTCAGCTAATTCAGTATCATTTATATGCGGAACATAGCTTATAAAGTTTACCCATCTGATACCTTCATCTATATCTGGGAGAGGGTGTTTAATCGGGTTATAACCTCTAATGGGGTAATTAATGCCATTTATTGATTTAAAATCATAAAATTTATGAGTTTGTAACTCGCTCAACACTTTCTGCTTTCCAACTTCATAAAGTGTTCTTGACCTCATACCATTGGCTTTTCCCCAATCTCCTAAATCTTTTCTGCTCATAAAAGCTTCTCTTCCTGCTTCACCTAATGTAAATGTCTTTTCTGATTGACATGTAAAATAGAAAGAATAACCATCTTTAAAACTTTTGCTAAAAACTTTAAAAATACAATGTTGTAAAGTGCTATCATCATCAGATATAAAATACCATTTCTTAGCTTTTATAGCTCTCTGTAGAAGGAAATAATGTGCCATAGCTGTATACTGCGATTTAACGTGGCAACCTTCTACATAGTCCTTACGCTTATTAAACTGGTATAAATCATTTTCATAATCATTTATAGATTGGTCATCATTTTTTGTAGGTGGTTGTGGGCAATATGGGTATTTCAACCTATCATTTTTTCTTAGAAAGGGATAGGAATGGTCACAATGAAAAGTTTCAGTATCTTTTTCAATATCGTCCAATCTTACCTCATAGTCAAAAGCTATATCAGTTCTAAATACATAACCAGATTTTAAATCAGCACTTGATAATAGGTAAGTTTGTAGCTTCTTATCTTTCTCCGTAATAAATTTATCCTTCTTTTTGGCTTTGCCCTTTAATCGTATGTTATTTAAATTGTAAATCATCATATCAGTATTAAGCCATATTTCATCAATATCTAAAATATTTAATGCTTTAGTTTCATATCGCTCATTAAACTCCAAACACTTACGATAAACCCATTCAAGTTTATTATAATAAGTGGCTGAACCAATTTCAAGCTTCTCAATTATCCTTTTTACAGGGGTTCGGCTTAGTATGTCTTTTGTAAACTGAATTAATATATCATTTCGTTGTTGATGATAATTAAAACTTTGCTCCTGACCTGGCAAGACATTTGTTATCTTTTTACACTCTTTGCACTGATACTTTTGTGAATTTGTACTACTTTTCCCTCTTTTATAAAATGATTTTTCATCATTAGACGGTGTTTTATCAAGACTGCTACAACCTGATTTATGAAATATGTAATCTGGCTTTAATGGAACTACGGAATTTATAGTGGTTAATCTTTTTATTTCTTCTGCAACAGACCAATTTGATATAGTATCAGTAGAATTTCCAAGAGATTCACCAAAAACTCTATTATCAGAGATTGGATTACATCTTATTCTTGGTTTTGGTTCTGAATTTATTTTTCCACTCCTCTCAGTTTGTTGTAAGGTATATCTTAAAGGTTTAAATTTTATATTATCGTACATCATTTGAGGTAAACCATACCACTTACAGAAGGTGTTATTACAAAAATTCAACTGTACATCAAAAATTTCACCTTCAATTTCTATCATAGCGGGTGTATATAAAAAATTCCTGTAATTTTTCTGAAAAGCAACATTTGAATCCTCATAATATTCTTTATTCCGTTGTTCAATAAATTCATCTGAAAATGGGCCATAGCATTTTATATTTAAATCCTTAAAATTCGCCAATCTCTTAAAAGTCTTCAAAAGGAACATCTCCTTCTTTAATCTCTGTTATATCTTCATTCCCAGTTTCATCATCCTCAAATATAACACCTTGAATTTTTTTCTGATACCGCCTGGTTTTAAGCCATTCTATAAAATCATTATCTACAAGTATATCCGTTATAAGTCTATCTATAATTTCATCTTCATCATATTTTGTATATTTAGAGTATTGATTAATTATTTGCTTACTTCTTTTAGAAATTTTCCAATCGGCTTTAATAGTATCTACGTATTTAGGTTTTATGGGTTTCATATTATATATATCCTCCCTTAAACAATAATGTTTACTTAATAACAATATAGTGTATAATGAAAAGTGTAAATTATAATTTACGAAAAGCATACCATATAATCATTGATATATCTACAATTATAGCCAATTATTTAGATTTTTAATCCAAAATAACATTAAAATTCACATATAAAATAACATCAAGATTCACAGTGTTAATAAATTTATTAACACTGTTATTATTAATGTGAAAATGCTTGTTATTTCTTTGTAAAAATTACTGTAAAGTGTTATTTAACTTAATAGTATCAACAAAAAAAGGCTATGTGAAAACATAGTCTTTAATGCTTGTGAATTTATTAGTATTAGCTCTGTTTGCACCTCAAAACAGAACCCGTTATTAATTTACTGTATGTTTTTTAATCTTTTTAAGCCTTTGTTAAATCAATGCCATCTGTATCTGTTCTAGCAATTATTTCCTCAAAGTCTACACCTTCAAGTTTCTCTTTTATAAGGAGTTCTTGAGCTACTGCATGAAGTTTATTTATATTTTCAGTAAGTATTTTTTCAGCTTTTGCGTAAGCTTCATCAATAAGGGACTTCACTTCGTCATCTATTTTGTAAGCTATCTGCTCACTAAAGTTTCTACTTTTACCTAAATCTCTTCCAAGGAATACTTCATTATGATCATTTCCAAAAGATATTGGTCCAAGAACATCGCTCATACCATATTCCATAACCATTTTCCTTGCAATAGCCGATGCTCTATCAATATCGTTCTTAGCACCTGTACTGATATCTTGAAGTATTAATTTTTCTGAAACTCTTCCACCTAAAAGTCCAACCATTTCATCTTTAAGTTTTAGTTTCGAAGTATAGGCAGTATCTTCTTCTGGTAGATGCATTGTGTATCCACCTGCCATACCTCTTGGTATAATGCTTATTTGATGAATTGGATCTGAGAGTGGGGAATATTTCATAACTACCGCATGCCCCGCCTCATGATATGCAGTTAATTTTCTATCTTTTTCGCTGATAACCTTGCTCTTCTTTTCCGGTCCAGCAATAACCCTAGTTACAGCTTCATCTAGCTCTTTCATTCCTATAACATTTCTATTATTTCTTACAGTAAGTAATGCAGCTTCGTTCATTAAATTTTCCAAATCTGCGCCTGTAAATCCCGGTGTCCGTTTAGCTAATACTTGAAGACTTACTTCATCTGCTAAATGTTTACCTTTGGAATGAACCATTAGAATTTCTTCTCTTCCTTTAACATCAGGTGCGCCTACCAATATATGTCTATCAAACCTACCTGGTCTTAAAAGAGCAGGATCCAGTATGTCCGGCCTATTTGTGGCAGCTATCATGATTATACCTTCATTTACACCAAATCCGTCCATTTCAACTAATAGCTGATTCAGAGTTTGTTCTCTTTCATCATGTCCACCGCCAAGGCCCGCTCCTCTTTGTCTACCTACTGCATCAATTTCATCTATAAATATTATACAAGGGGCACTTTTCTTCGCTTGTTCAAATAAATCTCTTACTCTCGAAGCTCCAACACCTACAAACATCTCTACAAATTCAGAACCTGATATACTATAAAACGGCACTCCTGCTTCGCCTGACACAGCTCTAGCAAGTAATGTCTTACCAGTACCTGGTGGTCCTACAAGAAGAATACCTTTAGGAATTCTTGCACCTGCTTCTAGATATCTTTTAGGTTGCTTTAAGAAATCCACAACTTCTGCAAGTTCTTCCTTTTCTTCATCTTCACCTGCTACATCATCAAATGTGACTTTCTTTTTATCTGGCGATGCAATCTTTGCTTTACTTTTTCCAAAATTCATTACGCCTCTATTACCGCCACCACCGCCACCTTGCGCTTGTTGCATATACATAAACCAAAAAGCAACTAGCATTAAAATTATAAGAAGTGTAGGTACTATTTGTAACCACATAGGCATAGTAGCCGGCTTTATATATGTTTCTGTAACCTTTTCATTAGGGTATTTCTCCATTACTTGTAATAATCTCTCTAATGGAACGACAGTTTCGTATTGGGTTCCGTCATTTAATTGTCCCTCTACAGTTTTATCTTCTTTTACCTGAACGGTTTTAATTTCTTTCTTAACCCAATGTTCTTGGAATTCATCAACACTAATGCTACTAACATTCTCATTAGATCCATTAAAGGCTAATGCTGCCAAAATAACAAGTACAAGCACTACAATCCATACCGATGCACTGGAAATTTTTTTCATTGAAAACCCCCCTTTCTTTATAGTTACTTTAGAATTTTATCACATTAAAAATCACTTGACAATACCATATATATTAATTATTAGTTAATATGTGTTTTATACACATTTACTTATAAATTTCTTCTTTAAGTATTCCCACATATGGCAAGTTTCTATATTTCTGAGCAAAATCAAGACCAAACCCTACAAGGAAATAATCTGGTACATTATATCCTAAATATTTAACATCTATATCCACTGTTCGTCTGTCTGGCTTATTAAGCATGCATATAATTTCTAGACTAGATGGCTTTCGTGCCAATAAATACTTCCTTAGATATTTAAGTGTAACTCCAGAGTCTATAATATCTTCTACTATTAATACATCTTTTCCTTGAATATCATAGTCTAAGTCCTTTAAAATTTTTACAACCCCTGAAGTCTCTGTGGAATTCCCATAGCTTGAAACCGCCATAAAATCCATTTTACATGGAATTGTAATTTGCCTTATTAAATCTGCCATAAATACAACGGATCCTTTTAGAACGCCAATAAGTATAAGCTCTTTACCAGAATAATCATTACTTATTTTTGCACCCATTTGTCTGACTTTATCCCTTAACTGATCTTCGTTGTACAATACCTCTTTTATATCATTATTCATAATTATTCCTCACTTTCGATTCTAATCTGGAGTATATTTTTAGTATCCTTTGAAATCTTAAATTTTTCACTAACCCGATGCCCTACTACCCAAACTATATCATCTCCAGAACATATTAATGGTATTTTATTTCTCTCTGCTTTAGGTATTTTTAAATCCATCAGCAAATCTTTTAATTTTTTATTACCCGTCATGCCAAGTGGCATGAATTTATCGCCATCTTTTCTATACCTAAATATTAACGGTTTCTGGATCTTATCATAATCAAAATATTTAATATAATCATTAGTTTTAACTTCATTAAAATCCAATTTGGACATAGTATTGATTGAAACTACTTTGTTTAAAGAATGGATTGAATTTTTCATATTAACATTTAAAGCATACTCATTATTAATAGCTAAATTAGTATTATTATAATTCTTCTCTTTAATATGTATATGTATATTCCCATAACAGTTTTCCACTATTATATTCTGAGGTAGCATTGTGGCTTTCCCGGTCTCAAGTTTTTGAAGTTCTATAATATTAGATATATGAATTTTTTCTATATTATTCAAATTATGGCAAACCTCAAAAATTGCACTTCTTACAATCCTACTTACAATTGCCTCATGTTCTTCAAAAGCACTACTATGTATTATAACCCTTTGTTCCCCAATTTCACAATGTTTTTTAAATTGTTTTGTTGAAACAGCTTCTAAATAATCATTATCTACTTTAACGATATCCGATAATCTGTTTAAGGTTTTAATTATATCTTTATTAAAGTTTTCCTCCATATATGGAATTAAATCTAATCTAACCTTATTTCTGGCATATATAGTTTCTAAATTAGATTTATCTATTCTTGGATTTATGCTATTTTTCTCACAATATTTTTCTATTTCACGTCTACTAAGATTAAGCACAGGTCTTACATATATTTTATCACGAACAGGTCTTATACCTATAAGTCCTTCCATACCGGTTCCTCTCATTATCCTCATTAAAATAGTTTCAGATTGATCATTAGCATTATGTGCCAGGGCGATTTTACTGGCGTTTAATTCAATAATTAGTTCCTCAAAGAAATCATATCTAGCTTTTCTGCCTGCCATTTCACAAGATAAATTATTCTGCTGGGCTATTATATTCACATCAATTTTTCTGCTATAAAAATCTATATTTAAGTTTTCACAAGTCTTTTTCGCATATTCCTCGTCCTTATCCGATTCAATTCCTCGTAGACAATGGTTTAGATGCGCACCAAAGAGTGTAATCCCTAGTTCGTCCTTATGTTCATTTAAAATATAGAGAAGGCATGTGGAGTCAGGTCCACCTGAAAATGCAACTATTACCTTATCACCCTTATCAAACATTGAATGTTCTTTTATATACTCCATAACTTTTTCTGACAAAACTTTCACTTCCCAAACTTATTTTTTATAGAATTTACTTGTTTTTATAAGTTTACATATTTTTAATACCATATTACTATATCATATAATAATATATATTTTACGTTTTTTTTGACATTACTCTAAAAATAAAAAATGAAGAAAATTAATTTACGCACTCTTTTCTTCATTTTTAACTCTTTCCACATTATATATGCCTTGTGAATTTTAATTTCACTTTTAATATAAACTGTATATCTTTGAAACAAGAACTGTCATATCGTCTTTTACCCTATTTCCACTTAATTTTTTTGCCTCACCTAGTAATCCATCAGCTAAATCCTTAGGATTATTACAACTATTTTTACCTAAATAATCAACAAGCCAATCTATCCGCCCTACATTTTCATCATTATAGTCTAAAACACCATCACTAAGCATAACTATAATGTCCCCATTTTTTAATTTCTTTTGTTGGATGTCTATATCTGCTTTATCTAAAACACCAATAGGGAGGGATTTTGATTTTATAATTTCTAACCTTTCACCAGATTTCAAAAACGTCGCTACTGCGCCTACTTTCATGAAATCAATTTCCCCAGTATATAAATCTATGCTGTTTAAATCTACGGTTGAAAATTTTTCCTGTTCTGAAAACCTTAATGTCATTATTGAGTTTACAGTATTAATAGCTGTAATTTTACTAAAACCTGCTGATGTAAACTTTTCTATTAGTTCCACAGCAGCCTCGCTTTCCCTCCCTGCCTCAGGCCCGGATCCCATGCCATCACTAATAATTGACATATAGCTTCCGTCAGGTAACTTCCCAAAGCTGTAGCTATCTCCACTTATCCTCTCGCCGTCCTTGCATTTGCTAGCCACATGTGAAACAACATGAAACTTAGGCGTTTCTTCAATAGTTACCTTGCACATATTAGTCTTTGGATCTATACTACATCCTTCATCACTAACACACATAATTTTTCCTGTGGCGCTAGTAACAATTGGTAATAAATCTTTCACGCACATTTGCCTTCCACTGCAAGCGTTAAGTGAAAATTTAATGCTTAGTCTTCCCATCTTGTCATTTAAACACATAAGGTCATTGTACGGAATCCTATTTTTATCTAAGGCTCTACATATAACTTTCTCCATAGAAGTATCTATTTGAATCTCCGAATTAAAATCTTCCACAATTTCAGAAACTGAACCCGCCATATTATTAATCTGATTTGCTAAAAGCTCTCTACCTTCACTAAGTCGTGTTCTCCACATTTCACTTATAATATGCCTATTAACAATGTCCTCTGCATTTTTTAGAAGCGCCGTTCTCTTTATGCATTTTCTTTCTATTTCTTTTGGTACGCTATCAGTCTTCATTTCAAAATTTTGAATCAATTCTTCAAATGCTGCATACGTATAATGTAACTCTCTTTTCCAACACATAGAGTTCATATTACAACTACTACACACTCTGTCTGCAAGTGTCTCAACTAACGCGCTACTTTTACCCTTCATTGCAAGTTTTTCATTATCCACTAAATTATTTAATATATCTGACATGTTAGATAATACATCTGAAAAATTACTTAACCTTCCTACAAATATATCTTTTATTTTATTTATATATCCATTTTCAATACTTTGCCTTTTTTTATCCGAATTGAATTCTATAGATAACTGCGCGTAAACTTTTGCCGGTACCAAAAGAAATATCACCGCCGCTGCAAGAGCCTCAAATATCATAAACTCCGATGCTGTAATACTGTATATTTTTACTATTGAAAAAGATACTAAATAAGCTGTTACACTTAGCCACTTTCCTGTCTCTTTAAATATACCTGTTATTAAACCACAAACACCATACATTCCTATATATAATATCATATTTTCAGAAGACATTCCTACAACAATCCCCATAGCAACTCCCGATGCGGCACCTGCTCCACTCCCGTTAATATAGGCTATTATTATAACAAAAGCTAGTCCTAAAATATTCGTAATTGATACACTATAAATACTGAGTCCCCAAGTACCTGCTATTATTAAAGCACTTATTATAGACATACTTATTATTTCTTCATTTGAAAATATATGTTTTGTTTTAATCTCTTTATAGCATAAAAGGCTATAATCTAGAATAAAATATAAAGGAAAGATACATAAAACTAAAAATAATGAGTTTAAAAAAGCCATTAAACCACTTACCCTTAGAATAAAAAAATTATAGATAAATAATTCAAATGTAATTATGCCAAACATGTATATTAAAGCCTTAGTTTTTACCTCTATCCCTCTAAAACTATGACTCAAAAAAGCGAGGGTGATTATTACTATTAAATATGATGGTAGTATCGTTATTCTATTATATAGAGTTATATACCCTATAAGGGTACCACCGGTAGCAATCATTGTGATCTTATCATCATTAAGGAATATTGTAGCTATTAAAAAAGCTATCCCAAATGGCGCTGTATTATTAAGCAGCAGAACCCTACTTACCAGTAGACTTATTGCAAAATAAATGATACCTCTGATAATATAATTAATATTTATTGCCTTTTTCTTCTGCGCTCCTTCTTTTATCTTTCTAAGTCTTTCGTATGGAAATATATCAATTCCGTATTGCATATTATAAATCACCCTCCTTTAATAATTAGGACTTTATTATAACAATACGTTTTGGAAATAAATGTCATAAGATGAGATGTCCCTATATTTTTTATGAGACATTTTTTTGTATATTTTTCACATTAATATTTTATAATATACTATAATATAAAAAAACCTACCATATTTATATGGTAGGTTTTAAAATATAAAATGAAGCTTGTCGCTTCATAATATTATATATTTAAAAAAATTATACTTATATGATTTAACTGTCGACATTTTGTAGATAGAATTTAAAATAACATCAAAAAATAAAAAATAACTCAAAAGCACGCTTATGAGTTATGGTAGCGGAAATAGGACTTGAACCTACGACCCTTCGGGTATGAACCGAATGCTCTAGCCAGCTGAGCTATTCCGCCATAATGGTTGCGGGAGTAGGACTTGAACCTACGACCTTCGGGTTATGAGCCCGACGAGCTACCAACTGCTCCATCCCGCGATACTTGGTGCTGAAGACCGGAATCGAACCGGTACGGTGTTTAACCACCGCAGGATTTTAAGTCCTGTGCGTCTGCCAGTTCCGCCACTCCAGCATATTTATTCTTGGCATATTTATTATACAAGCATACTACTTCACTTTAAAATTTAGTGCTACTTCATAGCGACATGTTTTATTATATATGATGTATAAACCATTGTCAATAACTTTTTATTTCTTTTAAAATAGGAACTAAATACTTAGTTCCTACATAATTGCTAATAACTAGAAGTTTTTTTACTATAGCCTCTACCTTTTCCTTCTTGATGCTTTTTAACATCTTGAAATCTTTCTTCGCTATCTTTTAAAAATTTAGTCATTATATCTTCAAAACCACTTGCATTTCCTTTACTTTTTTCCTTTTCCCAGTCTATCTCCATTGGTTTAATAGACCTTTTAGGTACTCCAGCTTGTTTTATGGATAAACTTATTTTACCATTATCATCCACAGAAATCACTTTAACTTTTACAATATCATTTTCTTTAAGATGATCATTTACATTTTTAACAAATGTATCAGATACCTCAGATATATGCACTAATCCTGTTTTACCATCCACTTCAACGAACGCACCAAAATTGGTGATATTTACTACTTTGCCTTCAACAATACTTCCAGCCATTAAGGTCATATTAAAAAGTTCCTCCTCAAAAATAATGTTTTTTATTTTCTATATTAATTTAATAATAAGCATAATAATAATTATAGTATTTAATTTTTTTTATCCATTACAGGAGTTTCACCTTCTTTAACAAGACCTAAAATTTCTCTTGCCAATTTTTCTAAATATTTATCGGTTTTAGATAACTCTACTTCATCCTGTAGTAATTTATTTTCTTCCACTTTCTTTTGTAATTCAACGTTATACTTTTGTATGTCTTTCTTTTGTCTAACCATGGTTATTTGTTGCTGAATTAAAACATAACAAACATATACTAATGCAAAAACCAATATGATAGTCTTAATACTAAATTTTTTTTTCATATTCCATACCCTTTTCCTTTCAATGGAATGAGTATTCCTTATGCTACTTAATCTATTTTAATTTGTATTTCACATTTCTTCAAGCTATTTCTTTATATTTTATGCTTTTTTTTTATTTTCAGCTTGTAAACCAATAAATTCACTGGGTATAAAATGATATTCCATACCACTCTAAATACTTTTCCATAAAACTTAATAAGGTTAAATTGCACTTTTATAAAAACTGAACTTAAGCATTTCAAATATAAGTATACTCCTAATATTAAACATAAGTACACATAAAAATTTATATATCCTTCATTAGTATACATCAAAAATATAAAAACAACTATAGAAGTTAATACCCAAAATAGCAAATCCTGTATTATAGTCATCACTTTATTCGAATTTTCGAACCCTCTTATTAATCTGTATATATCAAAACATACTCCAGTTATTATTCCCGCTAGCAACCCGAAAATTATAAGTTTAACTTGGTTTATTAATGATATTATCATAACTATTCTACCTAAACAATCTTGATATTATACTATCTTTTTTAGCTTTACTCTTTTCGCTAGTATAAACAAAAGAATCCACTTTACCAGTTATTACTACATCTCCATTTTGTACATCTAATTTATTCATCTTTAAATCCTGTCCTTTTATTATCATTGTTCCAACATTCGTATTTAATAAAATTTGGTTTTCATTGAAATTTATAACCTCGATAATTCCACTTACATTTAATTTATTCCTGTTTTCTAGCATCAAATTACTTTTTTTATCTTCTATTTTGATTTCTTTCTTGACTTCCATAATATCCTCCTCATTAAATTTAATAATAAAAATCGGGAATTAAGGATTTCTTAATTCTCAATCCATAGCACACCATTATATTCCTATAAAATATATATGCTTATCAACCTTAATTAAGAATTATATTTGTCAACATTTATTCTTCCTTGTCTTCTCTTCCTGAAATCATTTCATACATTTGTTTTGCAGTGTCTTTTGTCACATGTTCCAAAATATTAATAATTTTAGCCTTTAAAGTTTGATTTGCAAACTTTATTTCAATAATGTCGCCTTCGGATACTACAGTTCCTGCCTTCGCAACTTTATCATTTATAGAGACTCTACCACCGCTGCATGCTTCTTTTGCTATGGTCCTTCTCTTAATAATCCTTGACACTTTTAAATATTTATCCAGTCTCATATTCACGCCTCCACTATTAATATAATTTACTATTTTAAGACAAAATTTTTAAAAGAAAAAACCTAGATATACATCCAGGTTTTCAAATCATAGTAAAAATTATTTATTTACTATATCTTTAAATTCTTTACCAGCTTTAAATACTGGAACTGTTGATGCTGAAATTTGAATTTCTTCCTTTGTTCTTGGGTTTCTACCCATTCTAGCAGCTCTTGCTCTTGTTTCAAAAGTTCCAAATCCAACTAGTTGAACTTTTTCACCTTTTTCTAATGTTTCTTCGATAGTTTCTATAATTCCTTTTAACGCTGCTTCTGCATCTTTTTTAGTTAACTGAGATTTTTCTGCGATTTTTGCAATTAATTCTGATTTATTCATTTTTGTTACCTCCTTATTATTGAATACGCTATTAAAAGCATATTCTTCACCAATTTTGAAATTCCTTCTTTTTAGACTGATTTTGTTTTTTAAATAAATTTACTGTCCTTTAGATTCATTCCATAATGTGTCCATTTCTGCAAGTGACATATTGGCCAAATCTAAGTTTCTATCCCTTGCATTTTCTTCTATGTACTGAAAGCGGTCAATAAATTTATCTATAGTATAATTTACTGCAAATTCAGGGTCAATGTCAAGTAATCTAGCAATATTCACAGTAGAAAACACTAAATCTCCCACTTCCTCTACTATTTTTGCCCTATTTTTCCCTTTATATACATCTTTTACTTCTTGCAGCTCTTCTAACACTTTTCCCATAGCAGTTTCAACTGAGTCGAAGTCAAACCCAACTTTTGTGGCCTTTTGCTGAACCTTATCTGCTCTCATTAGCCCCGGTAAATTTTTCGGAACATGTTTTAGTGTATCTGTATAACTTTTAAATCCTTTTTCTTTCATCTTGATATTTTCCCAATTTAGCAAAACATCCTCAGGATTCAAATTTTCTTTATTTAAAAAAATATGAGGATGCCTATTTATCATCTTATTAGTAATTCCTTTAATAACATCATTTATATTAAAATATCCTTGTTCTTTTCCTATTTGTGCATGAAAAATCACTTGTAGGAGTACATCACCTAGTTCCTCAACAATTTTTTCTTCATCTTTCTCATCTATAGCTTCTAAAACCTCATAACATTCTTCAATAAGGTTTTTTTTCAAAGATTCATGGGTCTGCTTTCTATCCCACTTACATCCATTTTCGCCTCTTAATGTATCTATAATCGAGGTTAAATCATGAAAATCTTTTGTAGCATCCATTTCTATCGGTATGTAAATTGAGGTTAAATAATCCACATCTTCTTGTCTATCTAGTTCGTATAATTTAATTTTCCTTGTACTTTCTAAACCTTTTACCCCTGCCGCTCTAACAAAATAAATCTCCATATCATCTTTATAATACTCTAGGAGTGCTAGTTTTACATCCGATGCTATAGATTTATTGTATACTTGCGTTATTATAACCCCTACTCTTTTATCTAAAATCTGATCCTTTATATCAAAGGCATCTATAATTTTAAGTCCGCAAATAGGATCTAATTTCAAACTTTCAATAACTGCATCTATAAAGCTAACTGCAGGAAGAATTTCTATATCTATTTCTTTTTTTTGGCAAAGGTTTATTAAAAGTTTAACAGAAGTTTCTGCTACAAGAGGATGACCTGGAACCCCATAAATAATATCCCCATATTTATTGTGTTCCACAATAAGATTTTCTGCAATAGCCATATACACATCATCAAAATTATTATATTGTTCATATCTATCATCATAGGTTTCAAACACAATACCTATGGATTTCAAGTAATCAACCGTCGGATGTTTTTGGGTTCTGAGATAAATCTTTTTGTCTCCTTTAAGAACTTCTAATGTTCCTATAGTTAGTGATTCTATTGCACCAGGACCAAGTCCCACTACTTTAATCATTAGCTTTCACTCCCTTATTTTTATTTCACTTGCAAAATCTCTTTTTAATTTCTTCATATTCAAATATTCCTAGCAAAAAAATAAATAATATATAAACAATAATACCTATTATTATGGATATTACGCAAGACAGCCCTATGCTCATTGTATAATTATAAACACTAGCGTTGCTAAATACAACTGCAATTATCATTATAATAGAGGCAAAAGCTGGTTTCACAAAAGCACCCACAATATCGGCCTTCAAGTTTAAATTTTTCTTTAACTCGTTCATGTTTAAGCTGCAACTTGTAACATATCCTAAAATGCTTCCTATAACTGCTCCATATATATTTACAGATGCCATGGAAACTAACACATATGTTATGATGATTTTTACGATGCAGCCTATCCCTAAATTGTATACAGGCTTCATATAATTACCTATGCTTTGGAGTATTGCAGTGCTTGTCTGAGTTAAAATTATAAATGGTATTGATATAGATATATATTGTAAAATTTCATATCCTGCTGCATCTTTCATGAAAACTAAATGCATTATAGGATAAGCCATAAAAAACATACCTAAAAAAGATGGAAGCGAAATTACATTGGACAGTTTGATGGCCATATCTACCCGTTTAACGAGTTCACCTCTTCTACCCAAATAAAACGCTTCTGCAATTATGGGTACTAATGATGCGCATAGAGCCACAGAAAGCGCCAAAGGTACATTCATCAAGGTAAACACCTTTCCTGTCAGCTGGCCATACATAACGGCGGATTGTAATTGTGTGAACCCAGCCTTCAGAAGTTGCTGTGGCACTAAAACTGAATCTATTAACGACATAATAGTCCCTACCGCCGCTCCCATAGAGATTGGTAGTGCCGCCTTCCCGAGTTCTGCTAAAATATGCTTTCGTTTTGATACTCTTCTCACAGGCAACCATTTTTTAGTTCTCATGTAAGTTAAATATAAATATATACTTCCCATAGCTCCGCCCACTAGAGTTCCGAGGGCTGCTCCTGCAGCTGCATATTCAATTCCCATTGGATACAACAAATACGCAAATAAAACTCCAGCGAAAACTCTTCCAATCTGTTCTACTATCTGAGAAATAGCAGTAGGCCTAACATTCTGTAGCCCTTGAAAATAGCCCCTAAATGTACACATAATAGAAACAAAAATTGGAGCTGTAGAAATAACCAAAAATGAATAATATGATTTAGGATCCCATTTTAATATAGATATAATAGGCCTTGCAAACAGTATCATAAGCATTGTAACTGCTGAGGCTAATGTAACCATAAAAAAAAGTGTTTGCCTTAATACCTGCCGGGCTCCTTCTTCATCATTTTTAGCACTCATCTCAGCAATAAATTTGGACATAGCTATGGGCACACCAGAAGCTACTGCTACGAATGTCATATAGAGTGGATAAGACATTTGATAGTACCCCATGCCTTGATCTTTTATAAGTGCCTGAATTGGAATTCTAAAAAATAAACCTAAAAACCTTGCAAATAATCCTGCCATCCCAAGCATAATAGTCCCTTTTATCAATGATTGTTTCTTCATAATAACCTCCTTGTATTCCTATAGTGCATACAGTAAATACATTCTCTGATTATAATTACTTGATTAAAGGACTTATTATTACTCATATTACAAAAATAAAAGTATATATTACTGCAAATAGTTTCACTTTGCTCAGTAATATATACTTTTTACTCTTATATTCTTATTGTTCCATTTGTTTTCCTAAAAAAGATGCAGCAGTTTCAGCCAACTTTAATTCTAGATTTCCAAATTTAGCTTCTGGCTCTATAGACACTATTAGTACTGCTCCAATTGCATCACCTTCAGTTATTATAGGCGCAATAACCTGTGCACTATATTTATTTTGCGTTTCATCATCATACAATGCTATAATTTTTTCTGAGCCCTCACCAAAGATGATAGCTTTTCTATCTTCCATAATTTTTTCTAATTCCATACTAATTTTTTTATCAACATATTCTTTTTTAGCACCGCCGCTTACAGATATTATATTATCCTTATCGCATATAATTATTACATTACCTATAGTCTGTTGTAACGAATCCGCATATTCCTTAGAAAATTCACTTAATTCACCTATAGGCGAGTATTTTTTTAAAATAACTCCTCCTTCTCTATCAGTAAATATTTCCAAAGGATCTCCTTCTCGTATTCTCAGAGTTCTTCTTATTTCTTTTGGTATAACAACTCTTCCTAAATCATCTATTCGTCTTACTATACCGGTTGCTTTCATTTAACTAATTCCCTCCTTATATAAAATCTTATATAATACACTTCCACTATTATTATCTTTCTAAACTTGAAATTTTATGCACATTTGTATATGTTTAATTTTAATATTCAAAAAAACCAAAAAAAATAAAGAATACCTTCTATTAAAGGTATTCTTTTAAAGGTATTCTTTATAATAAAATCTATAGATTTTTTTCATATTTCGTTATTTTGCCTTCTTCTTGCCATTTTAACATTGTATCGCTCCAAGTCTTTTCTTTTCCCTGTGCTAATAATGTTTCTTGTATTTCGTCCTTAACATCTTCAAATTTCTTTGGATCATACTCTTCCTTTTCAAGAACTTTTATTAAATGAACTCCAGCATCTGTTGTAATAGGTTCTGAAACCTTACCTTTTTCTGTGGCAATAGCCGCTGCTAAAAAAGTTTGATCAATTTGAGTCTCAGTGTATTCCACAAATCCTAAGTCTCCACCAGCTTCTTTACTAGCTGTATCAATACTTTTTTCTTTTGCAAGTGCTGCAAAATCCCCACCCTCATCTAAAAGCTTCTTAATTGCTGCTGCTTCTTCAGGCGTTGCAACTAAAATATGTGCTACTTGAACTCTATTAGGTTCTTCTGTATACATAAATGGATTAGCACCATAGTATACTTTTTCCTCTGCCTCGTTTACCTTAACATCTTTTGTAACTTCTGTAATTAAAGCAGTTGAAATAACACTTGGCTTTATATTTTCTTTTAATTTTGCTTCTGTAGTGTTATAATTTTTTAGCTCTTCCTGAAATGCCTCATCAGTTTCATACCCTGCTTTTATAATTTCTAATTGTTTATTAATTTCTTCATTCAGTTTTTCTTCAGTAGGCATTACTTTTAACTCATTTGCTTTATAATTTATAATTTTTTCCTGAATTAGACTTTCTAATATTTGAGTCTTTTGAGTTGCTATTACATCCATAGCTTCAGTATTACTGGCATAATTTTCTCCATACTGCTCCTCTATCTGAGGAATGACCCCTTCTAATATTATATCCACTTCTCCTCTTGTTATTTTAGTGTCAAAAACCTTTGCTACTACACTTTTAGCAACACCTTCTGGTGTTTTTTCTATCATATTACAGCCAATTAAAGATGTAGTGACCATAGTTATTAAAGCTATACTAATTATTTTTTTTACGTTTTTCATTTTATTTCCCCCATTCTATATATGATATTGTAATTTAAATCCTTATTACAATACCTATTAATTTTATCATAGATTTATTTTTTTTCAACTATACTTTTTATATACTTCACAATATCTATGAGATTTGTAATAGTATCTTCTTTTGTTAAATTCTTGTTTTTGTATGCAAAGGCTGGTTTACTACCTAATTTAAATACAATACTCCTATTATATTTATTAATTAGCGCTTTAACTAATGTCCCATTTATCCGATCACCACTATCAAATTGTAATATTACCTCCTCATCTGCGTCTTTTATTTCTATTATTCCTATCTTTGATGCCATACTTCTAAGATAAGCTATATTCATAAGATTTGCAACAGGCACTGGTATATCTGAAAATCTATCCTCTATTTCCTCTTGTATGTCTAACATATACTCATAACAATCAATAGCAGCAATTTTTTTATAGATTTCAATTTTTTGTGACTCATCTTCGATATAGGTACCAGGAATATATGCATCTATTTTAATTTCAACAGAGGTTTGAATAGGTTCCACTTCCACATCGCCTCGTATATGTTTCACTGTTTCTTCAAGCATCCTACAGTATAAATCATAGCCTACGGAAGCCATATGTCCATGTTGAGCTGCTCCCATCATATTTCCAGCACCCCGAATTTCAAGATCCCTCATTGCAATTTTAAAACCTGACCCTAGTTCCGTAAAATCCTTAATTGCCTTAAGTCTTTTTTCAGCTACCTCGGTTAACACCTTGTCTTTTTTATAAGTAAGATACGCGTAGGCTATTCTATTTGACCGCCCAACTCTTCCTCTTAATTGATAAAGCTGAGAAAGTCCCATCTTATCAGCTTCATAAATTATTATAGTATTTGTATTTTGGATGTCTATCCCTGTCTCAATGATGGTAGTACACACTAATATATCATACTTGTTCTCCATAAAATCTATCATAACGGATTCAAGTTCCCTTTCTGTCATTTGCCCATGACCAATACAAACTCTTGCTTCAGGAACTAGTTTACCTATATAGGCTGCCATTTCTTTTATAGTTTCTACTCTATTGTACACAAAGAAAACTTGACCATTTCTATTTAATTCTCTTAGAATCGCATCCCTTATTAGTTGATCATTAAACTCCACCACATAAGTTTGTATTGGATATCTCTCCTCTGGCGCAGTTTCTATCACACTTATGTCTCTTACTCCAGTAAGAGACATATGGAGGGTTCTTGGAATCGGAGTAGCAGTTAGGGTAATTACGTCTACGTTCTTTCTAAGACTCTTTATTTTTTCCTTGTGAGTAACCCCAAATCGTTGTTCCTCATCTATAATTAATACCCCTAAATCTTTAAATTTTACATCCTTTTGAATTATTCTATGGGTACCTATTAATATATCTACATTTCCTTCTTTTGTAGCCTTAAGAACAACTTTCTGCTGTGCTGGCGTTCTAAATCTACTAACCATTTCAACTTTTACTGGAAAATCGGAAAATCTTTCAGTAAGATTTTTATAATGCTGCTCAGCAAGTATTGTAGTTGGTACTAAAAACGCTACTTGTTTACCATCCATTACTGCTTTAAACGCCGCTCTAACTGCTACCTCTGTTTTACCATATCCAACATCGCCGCATATTAATCTATCCATAGGTTTGTCTGATTCCATATCTTTTTTGATTTCTTCAATCGCTATTATTTGATCTGGTGTTTCCTCATATGGAAATTCTTCTTCGAATTGTTTTTGCCATACAGTATCCTTACTATATATATAGCCCTTAAGTGTAGCCCTTGTTGCATAAAGTTTTACCAAATCCTCTGCAATATCTGCAATAGAATTTTTCACCTTATTTTTAGCCTTGGCCCATTCTACTCCACCTAGTTTGCTAATCTTTGGAGCTTTGCCTTCGCTCCCAATATATTTTTGCACCATATCTAATTGTTCTACAGGAACATAAAGGGTATCACAAGCACTATATCCAAGGACTAAATAATCCCTTTTATGACCGTGAACCTCTAACTGACTAATCCCTTTGTACACCCCAATACCATGATTTACGTGAACAACATAATCCCCCAGTTTAAGTTCTGTAAAACTTTTTATTTTACTCGCTCCTTTTTTACTGGAACGACTCACAGTTTTTCTTTTTGCTCTTCCAAAAACCTCTTTGTCTGATATAACACATATCTTTAGCTCTGGATATTCGAACCCTCTTAATTGATTACCAAAAGTAACTACTACTTCTCCGAACTCAATTTTAGAAATACTATCTTTATATACACTATCAATACCTCTGTCCCTAAGTGTATCTATAAGCCTTTCCCCTCTGGTTCTTGTACCAGAAAGAATTACAATCTTATAACCTTTATGCTTTTTATCCTTTATATCTTCAATAAGAAGGTCTAACTTTCCATGATAATCATTAGCCTCTATTTGAGAAAAAGATACTATAGACCTTGGTTTAAGCACCTTTGCAGATTTGGCAATTGACTCTAATGTCATCACCTCAAGTGTCTCTAAATCCTGATATATGTTGTCCTTATTAATTAGATTTTCTGCCTGTTTAGGCAGTATATTGCCTCTTTTTATAAAATTCTCGTAATTTTCTTGAAACTCAAAATACACACTATCCAGTTTCCCGGAGCACCTCTGTGCGTCATCAACTACTATAAAAGAACCTTTCATATAGTCTAAAAAAGTGGATGTATTATCATAAAAATAAGGCATATAACTATCTACAGAGTCAAAGCTCCAAGTTTCTTTAAGCTGTTCTAAGTTAACATTAACTAAAGACTTTATTCTTTCCATACTTTCCTTGTCTTTTCTTTTATTAAAGCTACCTAATACATTTTGTAAATCTTCCTTTATTTTAATATATCCATTATTCATTATTTCCTCAGTTAATATTATTTCCTTTGCTGGGAATATCTCTATTTCATTTACCTTATCAATACTCCTTTGAGTTTCGCTGTTGAACGTTCTTATAGAGTCTATTTCCTCATCAAAAAGTTCTATTCTAAATGGTAACGCCGAAATAGGAGGGTATAAATCTATAATCCCTCCCCTTATGGAAAACTGTCCTTTAGTATGGACCATATCAACTCTTTCATATCCACACTGAATTAATTTCTCTGAAAAATTATTAATGTTTAATGTACCTCCTACAGATAATTCAAAAACATATTTTCGAAATAAATCTAAAGGAATATATGTAGCCGCTAGGGCTTCTATACATGTGATTATTATTTTTTTACCCTTTTCAGTAATTTTTTTCATTACTTTAAGTCTTTCCCATCTAAGGTCACCAGATACAGCATCTACATTATAAAATCCCACTTCTCGAGTTGGATAATAATACACATCATTCGCATAAAAACATAAATCTTCATAAATATTTTTAGCCTCTACATCGCTGTGTGTTAAAATTAATAGAGATTTATCCAGTTGCTCGTACACACCACTCACTAAATAGTTCTTAGCTGATTCTGATAGTCCATACACACCAATTGGATACATTTTTTTTTCTACATTTGTTATTATATTTTTAAACTGACTACTATCTTTCAAAGGCTTCATAAGCCCTTTTAGCCTCATGCTAACACCTCTCACTCACTGAATAATTTATATATAATGTTTTAATAATGACTTTAATTAAGCACTAAACCCATTAAAATCATTCATAGCCTCAGAACATCCTTTTTCTATTATCGTTTCGACAGCTTTTATACTAGCATCAAAAGTCTTTTCTATAAGCACCCGATCCTCTTTAGAAGATCTCCCTAAAACGTGTGGTATTATAGAATTTTGTGGTTGCCCTACACCTATTTTTATTCTTGTAAACGCATCTGAAGATAAATTAGAAATAATGCTTTTAAGTCCATTATGTCCTCCTGCACTACCTTTACTTCGTATTCTTAATTTACCTGCATCCAAACTAATATCATCATGTATTATGATGATATTCTCCCTTGGAATCTTATAAAAAGAAACTGCTTCTCGTACACTCTCTCCACTTAAGTTCATATAAGTGCTAGGTTTTAAGAGAATAACTTTTTCTCCTGATATATTAACTTCTCCATATACACCTTTAAATTTTATCCTATTAATACTAATGTTATACTTACCCTTCATTAAATCAATTACATCAAATCCCACATTATGCCTCGTATGTTTATATTCATCTCCCGGATTCCCTAGTCCAACCACCAAGTACATTGCTACCTCCAAATATTCTTATGTTTAGGATGTTTATCTAACACATAATTATTTTATTTCTTTTATTAATAATAGTATACCAAAATATTATTAATTTCCACACTAAATATAAATATTACTATACGATTCATGCTAATAAATATAAAAAATAACCAGTAAATGTACTAGTTATTTTAGTTTACTTTTAGTTCAGAGAGAACTATACTAATTTTTTTTATTTTCCCATCTCTCCATATTTTACATGATATATCATCGTTAACTTTGTATTCTGACAAAATGTTATTTAAATCCTCCATGTTTTTAGCACTATGCCCACCTATTTCAGTTATGATATCAGTGGGCATAATTCCAGCTATAGCAGCTCCGCTTTCTCTTATAACATCTTTCACATACACTCCCTCTACACCACCACTGGCAGCAGAAGTTGCTGTTTCACCATAAATACCTATAGATGGTCTAATAACCTTGCCATCAGTCATTAAATCATTGATAATATCTTGAGCTTCATTTGAGTTAATAGCAAACCCCATTGCAAAAGCGTCACCATAAGAACTTACTTTCAAACTATTTATGCCAATAACTTCTCCATTGCTATTGCATAATGCTCCACCGCTACTCCCAGAACCGATAGTTGCATCTGTTTGTATTACTTTATATATGGTTTGTTCTGCAGTTTTTTTATCAATCATATTAATTTCCCTGTCTGTTGCACTTATAATTCCTGCAGTAACTGTTCCCGTAAACTCTTTTCCCAGTGGATTTCCAATTGAAATAGCTAAATCTCCAACGTTAATTTTTGATGAATCTCCAAATTTCGCAACGGGCAAGTTGCTAGCTTCAACTTTAATAACAGTTAACCCTGTTCTCTCATCCGTTCCTACTAACGTAGCCCTCAAAATATTATCATTACTAAGTTTTACTTTTATTTCTGTTGGACCTTCAACCACATGGTAATTAGTAATAATATATCCATCACTTTTAAATATAATTCCAGAACCACTGCCTTCTGCAGTATTTTCTATTCCTTCTGACTTATTACTAATACCAACTACCACCGGTGACACCTTGCGCGCAACTTCGGAAATAGTCTTATTATAAGTCCCACTAGTGTTATTGTTCCCTAAACCTCCTGAATCTAAAACACCGCTAAAATCTTTATTAATTACAAATTGGGCTGTAATTCCACCAGAAAGTGCTGCTATAAGTATAAAACTAAATACTTTTAAAGATAATTTAAAATAATTCTTTTTATTGTTTTTTCTAAATTTAATTTCTCCAAAAATATCATGACCACATTCTGCATTCTTCCACATGGCATCTCTTATTTCTTCAGAAGATTTATGGTTATCCTTTTTATTCATAGCATTACCTCCTACTAAGTTATTTTACTTTCGTTAATGTAAAGGTAAAACAAACGCCATTCTCCTTATTTTCAACCCATATATCTTCCTGTAATTGAGTTATTATATTTCTAACTATAGAAAGCCCTAGCCCAGTACTCTCTTTTGCCGTTCTTGATTTATCCGCTTTATAAAATCTATCCCAAATATGTTTTAAATCTTCCTCAGCTATTAGAGGACTTTCATTAAAAACGGATACGAAGACTTTTTTTCCTTTAGTTTTTGAGATAATTTTTATTTTTCCAATTGGGTTTACATATTTTATTGCATTATCAAGTAAATTTGTTATAACTTGCACTAACCTATCTGTGTCTCCAGCTACAAATAAATTTTCTTCATCAAAGCACACATCTACGACTGCTCTTTTTTCCTTGATTTTAGTTTCATTTTTTATAACTGTAAGTCTAATAATTTCATTTATATCCACTTCTATAATCCTTAATCTGAACTCCCCAGCCTCTATTGCAGACATATCTAATAAGTCATTTACAAGCCTTGTTAGTCTTTGGATTTCTTCATAGGCAATAGACAAATAATATTTTTCTTTTTCCTCAGGAATTACGCCATCTAATATTCCACCAATAAATCCTTTAATTGATGTTATAGGTGACCTAATCTCATGGGATACATTCGATATAAAATTCCGTCTGTTTTTCTCTATTTTCTCTATGGAATCGGCCATAAAATTAAAGGATTGAGCAAGTTCTCCAATTTCATCGTCGGAATTCAAATAAACCCTTTTATCCACATCACCATTAGATATTTTCTTAGCTACAGAATTAATCTCTGCTAAAGGCTTTATAATTATTTTTTGAGAGAAATAATATATAACTATGCATGAAATTATTATAACAAAAATTGCAGATATCCAAATTATTTCATAAACCCTATTTAATGGTTCACTTAATTGTTCAATGGAATTGTACAGAATTATAGAACCACTAAATCCTACCTCAGTCATCATAGGTGTGCCATAAATTCTTACAGGTTTATCATCATATAAACCACCATAGGGCTCTGTAACTTCAAATGTATGACCCGATCTAAGATCTTCTAGTTCCTTATCAAAAACCTGTTTATGCATAAAATCCACATGTTCTTTATTAGATACGGCATAAACCATCCCATAACTATCGGTAAGCCAAATATCTGACTTTATAATTTGTCCAATAAAAATTATATAATTATTTACTTCCTCGCGCGTATAATCATTATCCATAGCAATTTTTTGTATCATATAGGAATATTCCAAAAATTGTTGTTTTCGTTCGTTCAAGAAATAATTCTGAAACCAATAAGACAAAAAAGAAGCAATAAATATTAAGCTGAGAGATATTATAATTGTATAGGTGGCTAGCATTTTAAAAAACAGCCCTTTTTTCACCATTTATTTCACCTCGAACTTATATCCTACTCCCCAAACAGTCTCAATCTGCCAATTGGGTCCTCCTTGAAGCTTTTCTCTTACCCTTTTAACATGCACATCTACAGTTCTAGAGTCACCTGGGTAATCGTATCCCCAAACTTCACATAATAATTGTTGCCTAGTAAATACTCTGTTCTTGTTAAGCGCTAAATAATGTACTAATTCAAATTCTTTAGGTGGCATTTTTACCTCTTCACCTTTATATGTAACATTATAAGAATTAATGTCAATTTCTAGTCCTTCAAAATTTAAAACTTCTTTACCACCATTGTCTAAGTTATAACGCCTAAGAACAGCTTTCACTCTTGCGATTATTTCTTTTGGTTCAAAAGGCTTTACTACATAATCATCTGCTCCAAGTTCTAGGCCTAATACCTTATCAAAGGTCTCCCCTTTAGCAGTAAGCATAATAACCGGAGTTTCATAATCTTTTCTTATCCATTTTAATACATCGATTCCATCAATATAAGGCAACATTACATCTAAAAGCACCAAATCTGGTTTGTAGCTTAAAAACGCCTCCTGTGCAGCCCTACCATCATATGCTACTTTTGTCGCATATCCTGAACTTTCTAGATACATCTTAATTACCTCAGCAATATTTTTATCATCATCAACTATTAGTATTTTTCCTATAGTTCCTTCCATGTTTGTACCTCCATTTTTTTTATGTGTTTTTCATTTATTATTTTTGATATTTTTATGTTCTATGTGTTTTCAAAAATAGATAGTCATTTGCTAATTTATCTTTTGTAAGATTATTATAAATAATTAGTCTTATAAGTAATTTATCATACTTTGCTGTTAACTTATTAGTTTTTTTGAAAATGTTACAATTTATTCACCATTTCCATTAAATAATTTTGATATCCAGCATTTTATTGCTTATATATATTATAATCATTATCTCACTTTTATATATATAATTATAACAATTTAATACAATATTCACTATAACGAATTGCATAAAAAATAACGCTAACCTATTATAAAGATAACAGAGTAGCGTTATTTAAAATATGTATCTACAAATTACATTTCTTTACTTTAATTCATTACATGAACGCTATTAAACATCCTCAAATAATTTACTTACAGAGACATTCTCATATATTCTTCTTATAGCTTCAGCAATAATTGGTGCTACAGATAATGTTGTAAATTTATCACTGTGTTTACTTTCTGGCACATCAATAGTATTTAGTATTATTAATTCTTTTATTACTGAATCATTTATTCTTTGAATAGCAGGTCCAGATAATACCCCATGACTGCAACAAGCGAAAACATCTTTTGCTCCTAGCTTAACTAGTGCATTAGCACCATTAGTTATAGTTCCTGCTGTATCTATCATATCATCCATCATAATGCAAGTTTTGCCCTTAATGTCACCTATAACATTCATAATCTCTGAAACATTAGCCTTTGGTCTTCTCTTATCCACTATAGCTATTTGCGCATGTAACTTATCCGCAAATTTTCTTGATCTAGCTACGCTTCCAAGATCTGGTGCAACTACTACTACATCTTCTCTATCTTTGAATCCATGTTCGATAAAATATTTTGCAAGTATAGGTGTTCCCATTAAATTATCAACAGGAATATTGAAATATCCTTGTATTTGAGCTGCATGCAAATCCATAGTAAGTACTCTATCCGCTCCTGCAGTTGTTATAATATCTGCCACAAGCTTAGCTGTAATTGGGTCTCTAGCTTTTGCTTTTCTATCCTGTCTTGCATATCCATAGTACGGTATAACAGCAGTTATTCTTCCTGCTGAAGCTCTCCTAAAGGCATCAATCATAATAAGTAATTCCATTAAATTGTCATTTACTGGTTCATTAGTAGATTGAACAAGAAATACATCTGCTCCCCTAACCGTTTCGTGGATATTAACAGATATTTCTCCATCACTAAAAGTGCCAACTTCTGAATCTCCAACTTTTAGTCCTAGAATTTCAGCTATATCTGCAGCTAATTTAGGATTTGAGTTACCGGTAAAAATCTTAATGTTTTTGCTCTGGTTTATCATCTGTAGTCCTGATTTTTAAAATTATAATAAATAATATTTATACTAATTTTCATTCTGTCCACTAAACAGAACGGTAGTATCATAGGCTTTGAAATTTGTACTTTCCCCTTTTACTACAAAAATCAGTTTTACACCTCCCTTTATAATTTACTTATTGAATATTGTCCTTGTTGCACTATTTTTTAAGTCCTTTTTTAATTACCCAGTTCTCAATATTTACCTGTTTTGCTCTAGCTATTGAAAGTGCATTTTCAGGCACCTCTTTAGTTATTGTAGAGCCAGCAGCAATGTATGCATTATCATTAACTTTTACAGGTGCTACTAGGTTAGTATTACAGCCTATAAAAGTATTATTGCCTATTATAGTTTTATATTTTGATTTTCCATCGTAATTTACAACCACAGTTCCGCAACCAAAATTACATCCACTTCCAACCTCAGCATCACCAATATAAGTAAGATGGGATACCTTTGTGTTATCTCCAATAGTTGACTTTTTAATTTCAACAAAATCTCCTATTCTAGCATGTTTTCCAATGCTACTTTCTGGTCTTATGTATGCGTAAGGTCCCACTGTAGTTTCCTCGCCTATTTGGCTTTGGATTACAACAGAGCTTTGAACAGAAACTCCCTTTTGAAGAATACTATCTACAATTCTATTATTTTGATAAAGAATGCAGTCTTCTTTAATAATAGTTTTACCCTCAAGTATATTCCCTGGATATATAATAGTATCTTTACCTATAATAACTTCAGAGTCAATGTATGTATTATTCGGATCCATTAATGTAACTCCATTTTCCATATGCACTCTATTTATTCTTTTTCTCATAATTAATTCTGCCTCTGCAAGCTCTACCTTAGAATTAACAGCAGTAATTTCATGGACTGGTACATCAAAAGCTCCAACCTTACATCCCTCGCTTTTTAGTATACCGATAACGTCTGTTAAATAGTATTCCCTTTGAGCATTATTATTATTTAACTTATCTAAACTATTAAGTAATTGTTTTATATCAAAGCAATACATTGCTGAATTTATTTCTTGTACTAATACTTCTTCCTCAGTACAATCTTTAAATTCAACTATTTTTTCAACTTCGCCATTTTTACTCCTAATTATTCTGCCATACTTTGCAGGTTCACCACTTCTTGAAGTTAATATAGTCGCCTTAAAATCGCCTTTTTCATGATAATCTATTAGTTCCCTAACTGTCTTTTCAGTAATTAGTGGACCGTCTCCAACAAATATTACTACAGTGCCTTCATTATCGCCTAGAAATTCTTTAGCACACATTACTGCATGTCCTGTCCCTAATTGCTCGTTTTGAAGGGAGTAACTAATTTTTCTATCTTGTGTTCCTTTTTTAAGTTCCGCAGCCCCTATTCCAATTACCACATTAACATTCTCAATGTCTGCATCTCTAATAGTGTCAATAACATGATTTATCATTTCCTTGCCACAAACTTTATGTAGAACCTTAGGAGTATTAGAGTTCATTCTTTTTCCTTCACCCGCAGCTAATATTATAGCGCATTTATACAAATAAAACACCTCTTTATACATTAATTCGACAAATTTAAACATTATTTGTTATATCATCTTCAATTAAAATATCACTTATATTATATTTTATATTACCCTTAATTGCAACCAGCCATAGATATTATTTGCTTATTTATTTTAAAAAATAAAAAGGGGGTTCCCCCCTTTTTATAATTCTGCTTTTTCTTCTACTTTTTCTTGCAGATTTTCTATTACTTTTCTTACTACTGGCTCTTCATTTTTTACTTTTTCATACTCACTCAAAATAGCTGCTTGAATTTTTTCTCTTGTCCCAGTATTTATTGGGTGTGCTATGTCCTTAAATTCTCCGTCTGGAGTTTTTCTACTCGGCATAGCGATAAAAAGTCCACTTTGCCCTTCTATAACTTTAATATCATGAACAACAAATTCATTATCAAAAGTTATTGATACAATTGCTTTCATTTTACCCTCTGTAGCTATTTTTCTAATTCTAACGTCTGTGATTTCCATACACTCCACCTCCAAGTTGCGTTAATATTATACTATTTCTCTATAACTTGGGTTTTTCCTTCTTAAATTATAAAAAAATATTTAATTTTTTGAATATTATGCCTTTTCAGTGATTTTTGATGAAATTAACAGGGGTTTACCATCTTTACTTATCCCTTTAAACTGAATAATTGATATATAATCATCTATTAGCTTATGCTGATTTTCTATATTATCAATAAGAACACCAACACCTAAAACTTCACTTTCAAATTCTTTAAGCAAATTAATTATGCCTCTTGCAGTACCTCCTGCTTTCATAAAATCATCTATAAAAATGCATTTACTTCCTACTTTGATGGATTTTTTTGAAAGAGACATAGTCTGGATTCTATCACTTGAACCAGATATATAATTTATACTAACTGTACTTCCCTCGGTAACCTTAGTATCACGCCTTACTATAACTAATTGGACCCCCATCATTTTTGCTACTTCATAAGCAAGCGGTATTCCTTTAGTCTCTACCGTTACTACATAGTCTATATTTAATTCACTAAAAGCAGCTGCAAGAATTATTCCTGCTTTATGCACTATTTCCGGATTATACATAATATCAGTCATATATATGAAATTTCCTGGTATTATTCTGTCATTCTGTGCTAAAATTCCACATAACTCATCTGCAAATATACCGCTCTCAATGTTTGATATTCCACAGATATATTTCACACCCCCAGCTGCTCCTGAAACTGTTTCAATCCTTCCCATAGATAATTCATTTAAAGTTTCGCGAACAATAACAATATCTTCGCTAATTGTTGATTTAGCTGCATTAAATAATTCTGTAAATTTTTTTAAATTTATTGTCTTATTAGGGTTTTCTGTTAATATTTTAGTAATACCTGTAACTCTTTGATTTCTACTATATTTTTCCATAATATCACCTATGTTTTTTTATTTTTATTTACGAATTATAATATATAAAAGTACATTATCATTCGTAATTTTATTGTAGTTCAATTTTGCATCTTTTACAACGGTTATCTAATTAAATTCAAAACATAAAAATATTATTGCTTATTTGTATTGTTTTTATGTTATTTTGTATATAATTAAGAAGTGACCCGTACCTTAAAAAATGTCGTGCCAAAGATAACACAATTATTTTATAAAGCTGCACTATATATAATAATTTGTTACAATCAATATTAATGCTATTCGCATATACTAAACAAGTGTAATTATTTAAAGGAGTTGATATAATGTCTTTTGATTTTATAAGAGATAAAAACAAAAAAGTTCATTTCATAGGAATTGGTGGTATAAGTATGAGCGGCCTTGCAGAAATTCTTATGAAAAACGACTATAAGGTTTCTGGATCTGATATGAAGTTATCCCATATAACAAACAAACTTAAACAAAAAGGTGCCGAGATTTATATAGGCCACAATAGTGATAACATAATAGATGCAGATTTAGTTGTTTACACTGCCGCTATTTCTCCTGAAAACCCTGAATATATTAAAGCTATGGAATTAAACCTACCTTTAATGGATAGAGCCGAATTTTTAGGTCACATTATGAAAGGTCATAAGTATAATGTAGCCGTATCAGGTACCCACGGTAAAACTACAACAACTTCCATGATAGCTCACATAATTTTAAAAGAGGATGTAGACCCTACCATACTAGTAGGTGGCGAACTCGATGCCATCGCTGGCAACGTTTTAGCTGGTAATGGCGACTATTTTATTACAGAAGCCTGTGAATATAAGGAATCATTTTTAAAATTCTTCCCTTATATAGGCACAATACTAAATATAGATGCAGATCACCTAGATTACTACAGAGACATCGATCACATTAAAGATGCTTTTAAAAAATTCATCAATATTATACCTGTGGATGGCTATTTAGTTGCAAATATAGACGATGAAAATGTTAAAACTGTTCTAAATAATAATTATAGCTGTAACATACTTACTTATGGTATAAATGAAGGAACACTTAAGGCAAAAAATATTACCTATAATAACCTGGGTTGTGCTACCTTCGATGTATATAAAGACGACAAATTGCTATTTCAAATAAATCTTAATGTGCCGGGGCAGTATAATGTTTTAAATTCCCTTGCAAGTATAGGCACGGCTCTAATACTTGGTTTTTCTGAAAACTCAATTGTGGATGGCCTTTCAGGTTTTAATGGTACACATAGAAGATTCGAACTTAAAGGTACTAAAGATGGTGTAACTGTTATTGACGATTATGCTCATCATCCTACAGCAATTAAAGCAGCCCTAAGTGCTGCAAGAAATTACCCTCACAATAAGATTTATTGTGTTTTTCAGCCCCATACTTATTCAAGAACCATAAGTTTATTTGAAGATTTTTCAGATTCTTTTTATAATATGGACAGTTTAATACTTGCTGATATTTATGCTGCCAGGGAAAAAGACACCGGGGTAATAAGCTCAACTATGCTTGGAGACAGAATCCGAGAGAAAAATGTAGATTGTATAAACTTGCATAGTTTTGAAGCAATTGTATACCACCTTAACGCTAATTTAAAACCAGGGGATATGCTTATTACAATGGGTGCAGGAGATGTAAATAAAATAGGAGAAATGTATTTAAAATAATCCATTGAATATTTTTTTAATTGTTTATTGACATACATTAACAAATAAAGTATTATGAAAAAGTGATTTTTAAAGCCATGGAAACTTCCATGGCTTTTTTCTGTAAGGCATTTTATTTCTGAATATATTTCTACCTTAAAGGAGGCTCCGATTTAATGAAACGGATTTTAAAATATGTTACAAAGTATAAACTATTTATTGTTATACCTGCTATTGCAATGTTAATTAGCATAGCACTTGATATGTTTAATCCCTATTTAGTAAAAATTATGATTGATAAGGTTCTACAAAATAAACAATATGATCTTCTTACTTTTGTGTTAATGTCTTTAGCTGGAATTACTCTTGCTAGGTCAATTCTTGGATATATTAAGGACTACATTTTAGATTATGTATCTTCTAGAGTAAGCATAGATTTAAAAACTGATCTCTTTAACCATATTCAAAGATTACCTTTTAAATATTTTGATAACATGAACACTGGTGAGCTTATGTCAAGGATGAGTTCTGACGTAGATAATGTATGGATGTCCATCGCTTTTGGTATAAGCCTTGCTATAGAACAGCTAATTTATTTTTTAGTTGCCTCTATCCTTATATTTCTCATAAATTGGAAACTGGCAATAGTAACACTCCTAACCATGACCTTTATTGGTTTTATAGCAATGAAACTTGAAAAAGAGGTGGGGGAAGCGTTTGATAAAATAAGTGACCATAATGCAGTTTTAAACACCACAGCTCAAGAAAATATTGCTGGTGCAAGGCTTGTAAAAGCTTTTGCTCGCGAAAAACATGAAACAACAAAATTTTTAAATCACAATAAAACAAATTATCATCTTAATATGAACCAAGCTAAAATATGGAGTAGACGCTTTCCTATGATAGAATTTTTGTGCAATATATCTGTTCTAGCCGTAGTATGCGTCGGTGGCCTTTTAGTAATTGATAAAGCCTTGTCTATAGGTGAGCTCGTAGCCTTTAGCCAGTATGTATGGATGTTAATTTGGCCTATGAGGATGATAGGCTGGCTTACAAATATGATAACTCAAGCTAATACTTCTGCTAAAAAGATATTTAATATCATGGATGTTGTGCCAGAAATTAAAGATAAAGATGATGCCATATCTATGAGTGAAGTTAAGGGCCACATAAAGTTTTACGATGTGTCTTTTAAGTACAATGATAATTATATACTGAAAAATATAAATTTAGATATACCTGCTGGAAGCACAGTTGCGATAATGGGTACAACAGGGTCTGGTAAAAGCTCTCTTATAAATCTTATAGGCAGATATTATGACATCTCAAAGGGGTGCATTACTGTAGATGGTAATGACGTGCGTGATATATGCATAGGTGATTTGAGGCGTAGAATGTCCATTGTTGCTCAAGACACTTTCCTGTTTTCAGAAAGCATTTCTGAAAATATACGTTTTGGGAAACACGATGCATCCACTGAAGAAATTAAAAATGCCTGCAAGGATGCTTGCGCAGATGAATTTCTTGAAAACCTTGCAGAGGGGTATGACACAGTTATTGGCGAAAGAGGCCTGGGTCTCTCCGGTGGTGAAAGACAAAGACTTTCTATTGCAAGGGCGCTTGTTAATGATTCAAGCATTCTAATCCTTGATGATGCCACCTCAGCCCTAGATATGGAAACTGAATACAATCTTTTGAAAAATCTTCACAATAGAAATAATAGTGCAACTACTTTTATAATTGCACATAGAATATCTGCAGTTAAAAATGCTGACATAATACTGTTTCTTGAAGATGGTCATATCGTGGAAATGGGAAATCATAAAACACTCATTGAAAAGAAAGGGTACTACTACGATGTTTACACACAACAATTTACAGACTTTATGGACCTTGAAGGGGTGGTGATATAATGATTAAAAATTCATCCAAACAAGATGAACAGATTAACGAAACTTCAAAGGGAGAGTTAATTACAAGGATATTTAGTTATTTAAAGCCTTATAAATTCAAAGTAGTTTTAGTTATACTTCTTATGATTTTAGTAATGATATGCTCCCTATTAAACCCCTATATTTTAAAGCTAGCAATAGATAAATATATAGTGAATTCAAATATAAAGGGATTGTTTCAAATTGCTGGATTCATGCTGTTTTTTAATATAATAGCACTTATTGCGTCTAAAATTAGATTTAATATGATGGCCTCTGTTACTAACTCTGCGCTACTGGATATAAGACAAGAATTGTATACTCATATTCAGAAACTATCCCTCACTTTTTTTGATAATAGACCTGTGGGGAAAATACTTGCAAGGGTTATTGGGGATGTAAACTCCCTTCAAGATCTTTTCTCCAGTAGCGTAACTAACCTAATCCCAGAAATTTTAACCCTTGTATTTGTTACAATCATTATGTTTTCTATGAATTTTAAATTAGCTCTTATTTCAATATCATTTTTGCCAATATTAATTATAGGGTTTGCTGCTATAGAAATTTTTTCTAGAAAGCGTTGGCAGCTATATAGAGCTAAACGTTCAAATCTTAATGCCTACACCCATGAAGATTTCTCGGGTATAAGAATAATCCAATCTTTCGTCTCAGAGGACAAAACTTCTAAAACCTTTGGAACCTATGTTAAAGATATGATGGATTCCTTTATGAGTGCAGTAAGATTAAACGATTTGTTTTGGCCAATGGTTGAACTCTCTTGGGGTCTTGGGAGCTTACTTGTATATTGGTATAGCGTTCCGCTTATTAAATCAAACCAATTAACCATTGGTGAACTGGTAGCCTTTAGCGCTTATATTTCAATGTTCTGGAAACCTATTATGAACATCAGTAATTTTTATAACTCTTTAATAACAAACTTTGCTTCTGCTGAAAGAATTTTTGAAATACTAGATGTAAAACCAGATATACTAACTATTGACAATGCTATACAAATGCCCAAAATAAAAGGTGATGTGGAGTTTAAAAATGTAATGTTTAGTTATGATGATGATGTTCCCGTATTAAACAATATTAACTTTACGATAAAATCTGGAGAAACGGTAGCTTTAGTAGGTCCTACAGGTGCAGGAAAAACTACTGTAATAAACTTGATTAGTAGATTTTACGATGCAAATAGCGGTGAAATTTTAATTGACGGTAAAAATGTATCCCATGTTGATATAGGATCCCTTCGAAGTCAAATGGGCATAATGTTACAGGATACTTTCCTCTTCTCTACTACCATTATGGAAAACATTCGTTATGGAAAACTAGATGCCACAGATGATGAGGTAATAGCTGCAGCTGTTGCCGTTAGTGCCGATTCATTTATCATGAAACTTACGAATGGTTATGCAACAGAAGTAAATGAACGAGGTGCTAGGCTTTCTGTAGGCGAGAGACAACTTATATCCTTCGCTCGTGCACTCCTTGCTAATCCAAGAATATTAATATTAGATGAAGCTACTTCTAATATTGACACCACTACAGAAAAGCTTGTACAAAAGGGAATCAAAAAACTCCTCTACGGTAGAACCTCATTTGTTATTGCACATAGGCTATCAACTATAAGATATTGTGACAAAATAATGGTTATAGACGATGGCAGAATTGTAGAGAGTGGAACCCATGAGGAGCTTATAGTTTTAAAAGGATTATATTATAATCTTTATATGTCTCAATATAAATTCTTAAATGAAGGTGCTTAGATTAATTAAAATCAGAAAGGAATATTTTTTTATGAAAAAAGTTATATACAGTGTAAATGCTTTTTCAGATATGCCTCTAGGCGGGAATCCAGCTGGAGTAGTGCCCAATGCTATTGGCCTTAATTATAATGATATGTTAAGTATTGCCCGAGAAATGAATCTATCGGAAACCGCCTTTATTTTTCCACTACAAAATGATGAGTCAGATTATGAGGTAAAATTTTTCACACCCACTCAAGAGGTAGATTTGTGTGGTCATGCTACAATTGCTTCTTTCTTCGCTTTAGCTTCAAAAGGTGTTATTACTGGAACTGATAATATTAAAATTATAAACCAAAAAACAAAGGCTGGAATATTACCAGTTGAGCTTCATTTTAAAGATTCTAAAATACAAAGCATAATGATGACCCAATCTAAGCCAAAATTTGTTTTTAATGTTAAACCCGTAGGTGAACTTGCTGAAATTATGGGGTTAAAAGTAAGTGATATAGGAATAGACGGGTATACTCTTGTCCCTCAAGCTGTATCTACTGGACTTACGGACATTATACTTCCGGTTAAAAGTTTATCAACACTAAAAGCCATAAATCCGAACTTTGCTAAATTAACCGAGTATAGTAAGAATCTAAATATTACTGGAGTACATGCTTTTACACTTGAAACTGAAGAAGAATCCTCTACTCTCGCTTGTAGAAACTTCGGCCCTGCAGTTGGAATAAATGAAGAATCTGCCACAGGAACTTCTAATGGAGCACTGGGTGCATATTTAGTTGAAAATGATGTGCTTAAATTTAAAAATAATATAACTATAATCTGTGAACAAGGATACTATATGAATAGACCTAGTAAAATAATTGTAAGCCTAATCGGAAGCAAAGATAACTTAATAGTAAAGGTTGGTGGCAAAGCCATTATTGTTAAAGAAGGGCTTACTTCAGAGGTATAAATAATTTTTTTATCTTTAATGGTATACTGGATTTAAAATATTAATAAGGGGGAGATACTATGACCGAAAAAGAAAAAATGATTGCAGGCATGCTTTTTGATGGAAAGGACCCACAATTATTTGCAGATAGAGAAAGGGCTGGCAATTTATGCCATGAATTTAATAGTATGGCTTTTGATAAATATGATGAGAGAAAGGCATTACTCAGAAATTTATTTCAAACAGAAAATACTTGTTACATAGAGCCTACTTTCTTTTGTGATTATGGGTATAACATTGAAATTGGAAAGCACTTTTATGCAAATCATAATTGCGTTATTCTTGATTTAACCAAGGTTAAAATTGGTGAAAATGTAATGTTTGGACCAAGCGTGCATATATACACCGCTACCCATCCTCTTAATGCGAAGGAAAGAAATGCTGGAAAAGATCTAGGAAAGCCTGTGGAAATTGGAGATAATGCATGGCTAGGTGGTGGCGTCATAGTGTGCGCCGGAGTAAAAATAGGTAAAAATACTACTATTGGAGCTGGAAGTGTGGTAACCAAAGATGTTCCTGAAAATGTTTTAGCCGCCGGTAATCCCTGTAGAGTGATTAGAGAATTATAAGACTTAAGCTAATGACCGGAAAAACTATCATACTATATTTTTCCGGTCACTTTTCTATTTTCTACTATATTATTTCCTTGTAGCACATTTTCATATCCACATAAAATTCTCTATCTTTTATTTCTATATATGTTTCACTATAATCCATTTCAAAATTTGCTATAGTTGAATGAACTCCGCTGTCACTTAAAAAGTGTATGGTACATATGCTATTATCTTCTATAATACAAAATCTTATTAGTATGGTTTTAACTGATGGAAATTGCACCCTAGAATTAATACACTTAGGAAAATCAGTAAAATATAAATTTACACACCTATACTCTAATGGAATTAATAAATCAATGTTATACTCGTCCTTTTGTATTTGCTTCACTTTAAAGTCGCTATCTATTTTCAATTTTTTTTTTTCATAAATCATATAATTCCTCCAGTAAAAGATAAATACAACTATTTTGTTTACAATATATTATATCATGTTTATTTGTTATTTCTATTTCATTAGTTTTTTCAACCATTTAATCTTACCATTATATGGTGCATATCTTATTTTTACATCTATAATATTACTCTTCTTGGTCATGCTTTTTTTGTGAGAAAAAACATCATAACTTCCTTTGCCGTGGTAAGCGCTCATCCCACTAGCCCCTACTCCACCAAATGGCAAATATGGTGACCCTACATGCATAATTGTATCATTTATGCATCCTCCACCATAAGAAATCATTTCTATAATCCGTTCTTGGTTTTTTCTATAATCCGTTCTTGGTTTTTTCTATTAGTAGAGAAAAAATATAGTGCTAGAGGTTTAGGTTTTGAATTAACCACTTTTATAACCTCTTCTAAATTTTCAAATTCCACAACCGGCAAAATAGGTCCAAATATCTCATCTAACATAATCGGGTCATTCCAGGTTATTCTATCTATAATGGTAGGTGCAATATATTTTTCTGTTTTGTTATATTCTCCACCTGTAACAATGTTACCCTCACCTAATAATCCTACAAGCCTATTAAATTGCCTTTCGTTTATTATCCTTGGAAAATCATTGCTATTCGCTGGGTCTTCTCCAAAAAATTCCGTGATATATGTTGTTATTTCATCTAAAAGCTCTGTTTTAACACTTTCATGTACCAATATATAGTCCGGTGCGACACAAGTTTGCCCTGCATTTAAAAACTTCCCCCAGGCTATTCTCTTAGCTGCTAGCTTTACATCAGCATCTTTGTCCACTATACAAGGACTTTTCCCACCCAATTCTAAGGTTACAGGGGTAAGATGTTTTGATGCTGCCTCCATTACTATTTTACCAACTGGTACACTACCTGTAAAAAATATATAATCAAACTCTTCTTGCAAAAGTGCCTCTGCAGTCTCCTTACCACCATATGGTTCAACCACAGAAACAAATTCTTCTTTGAAGCAGTCCTCAATAATTTTTATAATTACTTCAGTAGTCTTTGGCGAATTTTCAGATGGTTTTAACATAGCACAGTTACCTGCTGCTATAGATCCAATTAGTGGAGCTATTAATAATTGGAATGGATAATTCCAAGGTGACATAATTAAACTGACACCATAAGGCTGTGAATATATATAACTAGAGGATAAAAAATTCGTTAGTGGAGTCTTCACTTTTTTAGTCTTTGCCCATGACTTCAAATGCTTTATAACAAAATTTATCTCCTCTAAAATTATTCCTATTTCAGTAGCATAAGCTTCAAATTCTGATTTGTGTAAATCAACCCAAAGTGCCTCTAGTATTTGATCCTCATTATTCACTATAGATTGTTTTAATATTTTTAATTTTTCTATTCGAAAATTTACATTTCTTGTTTCTCCAGTATTAAAATATCCCCTTTGTTTTTCTAAAATTTCCTGTATATTATTCATTATCTCCCATTCTCCCTTTTATGCTTAATTCATTACTATAATAATATTTATATAGTTCAGATTAAAAGATATCATACTTTTATATTATAACAAAATATCATCAATGTAAATATTTGTATTTATATAATCCAGGACTAAATTTTCTAAATATATTGCGTAAAAGCATTAATCTTTGGTAACACTAATTATGAAAATTTGTTTTGGAGGTATATATAATGAAAAATTTTCTAGTTTCAGCTATAGTGGATATTGTAATAATTTTTGCTTCCTACTTTCTGTTTAGGAGTATTATAAGTGGACCAACTCGTCATAGGTTGTATGAAAAATTTATGAGTTCTTTCGCAAAATTTGTAATTATTATTTTTGTAGCTAGTGTGCTAATCACTTCTCTTGTTGCTTTAGTTTTATACAAAACTAGATTTATAGTATATATTAACGTAATAGCACCTGCCTTAGTGTCTATACTGGTAGGTTTCGTTATGTCTACTGTGCCTACTAGAGGTATTGGCGATAAAGAAAAGGATGCTAAAAAATGATAAATAGAGAGCAGTTTTGTGGATGATATAATTTCCACAAACTGCTTTCTTCCTTCAAATGATTAATTTAACAAAGGAATACGCTAATTTAAATCCATAAAGCATTATAACTACCCCACATACTAAATTTATTATTCTAATAACTTTAATGTTAAATTTCCCTTTAAATAGTGACACAATTGTTGCAAGTGAAGTAAACCAAATTAATGAGGCCAAGCAAACTCCTATAATAGAGTAAATACCCATATTTAAAGGTAAGGAAGCTCTCATAGGTCCTAGCAATAAGGATCCATCAATTATAGCTTGAGGATTTAACCAAGTGACTGCAAAACACGTCCATATTATTTTTATAATTGATTTATCCACATCCACCGTTTCTTCATAGGTCCCTTTTGGCACTTGTCTCATAAGGCCTATACCAATATAAATTACGGCTACACTTCCTATTAAAAGAATAATCATCTTTAAAATTTTAAAATTTTCCATAAGTGCTCCCATTCCAAAAAAACATGAAAGTGCAAGGGATATATCAAAAAATATAGTAATAAAGGCCACTTGGTATGCCTTTAACCTGCTTTTACGTATAGCTGTGTTAATTACAAATATATTCTGTGTACCTATAGGTGCCACGTAAGCAAATCCTATAAGTAAGCCCTCTATTAAATATTTATACATAATTCTCACCCCCACATACTATTCTTTAAATACAAATAAAGCCTTCCAAACTGTATTCCACTTTAAATTATAGCTTGTAAGTATTATCATGTATAGACTTAAATGTATTCTTAAATAACAGCTTATGTATTTTGAAAAAGTATTTTCACATAATTTAAAAAAAGTTTTTTCACATACTGTTGACTTTTATCCAATTCTATTATATAATAAATCTTGTCGTCGGGGTGTAGCGCAGCTGGGAGCGCGCGTGGTTTGGGACCATGAGGTCGCAGGTTCAATCCCTGTCACCCCGACCAAAAAGAGTTGTCTAATGACAACTCTTTTTTTATTGTATATTTTTAATTCACTTCTATGCATAAAATCACTTCTTTTTCACAAAATAATTAACATGCTACCATTTTAATATTTTTTCTTAATACCGGTTAAATTATTATTATATTGAAAGTATGAAATTAGGAGTGATTCTTTTGAATAAAGTTAATACTGAAATTTTTAAAATCCTTATTAAATCCTATTATGAGGACGATTTTGAAAATAGCGTACAAAAATTGCTATCTCAGGAAAATATAAATAAAAATGAACTAAGTGCTACAATTTCTTCGCTCTGCGGAGTAGATGTGGACTTTTCTGATAAATACATAGAAGATTTAAAAAAAGCCATCTTATCCTACGACGCAAATCATAAAGTTGTAAGCAAAATTAAAAACTGCACTAAGTGTTGTACAGACAACGCTCCAGAGACTCCCTGTCAAGCTTCTTGCCCTTTTGATGCCATATTAATAGATAATAAAAATAATACTACCTATATTGACAATGAGAAATGCACCGACTGTGGATTTTGTGTAGATGCATGCCACACTAGTGCTTTAATGGATAAAGTAGAATTTATTCCCCTATTAAATTTATTAAAAGGAAATTCTAGTATAATAGCAACCGTAGCCCCTGCAATCGCTGGTCAGTTTGGAGCAAATGTTAATATAAATAAACTTAGAACCGCATTTAAAAAAATTGGTTTTACAGATATGATCGAAGTAGCTTTTTTCGCAGATATGCTTACATTAAAAGAAGCTATTGAATTTGATGAAATTGTTAAAGAGGAAAAAGATTTAATGATTACCTCCTGCTGTTGCCCTATGTGGGTAGGGATGGTAAGGAAGGTTTACCACACTCTAGTGAAGCATGTTTCTCCTTCTATATCTCCAATGATTGCCTCAGGTAGAGTTTTAAAAGTGCTAAACCCTGACTGCAAGGTAGTCTTTATAGGCCCATGCATTGCAAAAAAAGGCGAAGCTAAAGATCATGACCTTTTAGGTGATATAGATTTTGTGCTTACCTTCACAGAACTTAAGGATATTTTTGATACTTTAAACATTCAGCTAGATAAACTAGAAGAAGACGTGTCTACGGAATATGCTTCTAGAGGTGGTAGGCTTTATGCTAGGACTGGAGGAGTATCTATAGCTATTGGAGAGGTTATAGAAAGATTATTTCCCGAAAAATACAGTTTATTAAAAGCTACTCAAGCAAGCGGCGTAAATGAATGCAAGGAATTACTTTCTAAAGCTCAAAACGGAAATGTAAATGCCAATTTTATAGAGGGTATGGGTTGTATTGGTGGATGCGTAGGAGGGCCTAAATCGCTTATAAGCGCAATCTCTGGTAAGCGCACCGTAGATGAATTTGCCGAAAGCAGTAAAACTAAGGTAGCCATAGATAGTGCTTGTATGAACGAGATTTTAAGCAAGATTGGCATTGATACAGTTGATGATTTTAAGGATAAAAATAAAACTAAAATCTTCCTCAGAGAGTTTTAGTAAATATTTTACAATATAAATATTTACTAAAATATGATACAATATTAATTAATTAATAAAAATAATTTGTTATATCTAAGGGGGTTTTTATGAAAGCAATAATTAAATATATAAGCCTTAGAGATATTAATCTACTTAAAATTATAAATAATTCTTGGAAGTGTAAATTTCTAGACATTATAATGCCAGCCATGACTTACCTCGGCTCCTTTTCTTTTATGTTTGTATTTTGCACCGTTGTCTTTTTATTAAAAGGTGATACTCTTCACGCCATGGCTGTTCGTGCCATGATTTCTATAACAATCAGCACTGGTATTGGCAAAATTTTAAAAATGACCGTTACTAGATTAAGACCTTTTATAAATATCCCAAATTTAAATATAAAAAAAATAGGTATAGATAAATACTCCTTCCCATCCGGACATACTACTGGTGCATTTTCATTAGCTATTATAATAGCTTTATATTTTCCTATGTTTGGATTTATAACTATACCTCTTGCATGTGGTGTGGGTATTTCTAGAATATACATAGGGGTCCATTACCCTACAGATGTGATTGTGGGTATTTTTATTGGAACTATCTGCTCTATTCTTACATATAAATTCTTTTAAGAGAAACTTAGATGGAAAACGCCCGTCTAAGTTATTTTTAATTAAGCTTTGCTAATAGTTTTTAAATTCAAGTATATAATACCGGTTTCACCTGTTATACTTATACAAGAGGTGATGGAATGCTAACAAATATTAAAGCTGCAATTTTTGATTTAGATGGTACTCTTGTGGATTCTATGTGGGTTTGGGGTAAAATAGATACAGATTATTTTAAAAAAAGAAATATGGATTTACCTTCCAATCTAAAAAGCCAAATAGAGCATCTTAGCTTTGATGACACTGCAGCATATTTTAAAATCAATTTTAATATACCAGATACCATAGAGGAAATTAAAAAAGAATGGACAGATTTTGCCTATGAAGAGTATCTTAACACTGTAAAACTAAAACCCGGTGTAGTACAATTTCTAGCTTTACTTAAATCACTAAATATAAAAATAGGACTAGCTACAAGCAATAGTAAAACTCTTTTAGAAGCTTGTTTGAAGTCTAATGATATATACCATTATTTTGACTCTATAACCCTCACCAGCGAAGTGTGTAGAGGGAAAAATTTCCCTGATGTATATTTACTTGCAGCTGAAAAATTAGGTATAAAACCAGAAGAATGCATTGTATTTGAAGATATACTCCCTGCAATTAAAGGTGCAAAAGCCGCTGGAATGAAGGTAATAGGCGTATATGATGACTTTTCTAAAGAACAAAAAGAAGATATTATAAGTCATGCAGATATGTATATAACCGAATACCATGAATTAACTACGGCCATTTAGATATTCATATAAAAAACTCATGCATGGAATGGGTTTTTTATATGAATTTTTTACTTTTCTACTGAATATATATACTATTAGGGATTATGCAATTTAACATATGCACAAATATTTGAATTAATCTCTATTATAATAATATATCATTATCTAAAAGGATCAATTTACAAGGAGCGTTATTATTGCTTATTTTTCTAATTGCAATTCTTTTAATATGCTTTGGCGTATATTATACTATCATGAACCAAAAATTATCAAACCAGAAAACTCAACTAAAAATTATTTCCAGACAGAATAGAGAATTCAAATCAAAAATTGCAAGCACGCGAAATGCGCAGGGACCAATTATTATAAAGTACAAAGCACCATTTTTTAAAATAGGAACTATAAAAGAAAGTTGTAATTTACATCTAAGTCCTATTGAAAGTTCACCGGTTTTAACTAATATAGTTAAAGAAACGTCCCTAGAAATTCAAGATTCCGCTGATATTTTTGATATTGCTTGGTATGAAGTGTGTCTAAAATCTCAGACTAACATCAATAATAAAGGGTGGGTAAAAAAAGATAACATAATTACCTTAGATGATACTGTTAATAATGAAGAAGGTTCTGCTATTTAACAAAACGAAAGGCATATATTGCTAAAATATATGCCTTTTACATTTTCTTAATAAAGTTTTTTATAAACTTTATTCAAAAATTCTTCCTCAGTTATATTAATAAAATCTTTTATAATCTTAACTACTTTATCTTCTGACACTAATACAAACATTCTTTTCTCACTATCTGAATAAACCACAATATTATTAGGTAGTTTAGTTTTTTGTTCCAATAAATCAGTATCATAACTATTAAGTTTACTTAATAACCTATCTTCATAGAATTTAACTACTAAGGGATAGTCGCTTTGAAAAATTGTATACCTTAAATAATTGTCGTCGTTACCGCCAGAATAGTCTACTCTTTGAGCTATTATGCTTTTATCAAAATTAATATAGGGACTTTCATCGTTATTTCCTACGAACCCAAAGTCCACAGTTGTTAGATTGAATTTTTGAGTTGGAACTTCATTTTGTAAAGTTTCGCCACTAAAAAGAATTACGCTAACGACAAGTATTAGTATTACATATGTTGAAACTACTACACTACCTATAGTTATCCCCATGTTAATATTTTTTGCATACCTTTTTTTATTAATAAATTTTCGCACAAATATCATAATTATGATAGGAATGCACATTATTATTAAGAAAGTAATACTAAATCCTTTAGAGTAAAGATTATCAAAAATAAGAAGTTTTAAAAGTATAAAAAAATATATTACAGCAACGCTGCTTCTAAATATATTTTTTTGCCTTACTTGCTTATAGTTACTATAATTCATAACTATATCTTTTTTTAATTTAGCTCTAACTTTTGTAACCCAAAGTAAAAAGCTAACAAATCCTATACTATTCATAAGTACAAGCGAACCCATTCCAACTATTGATAATATGCCCATATTAGTCGCTAGTGCAAACCCGGTATCTGCTATAAATAATTGCATATAAAGATTAAAAACACACAGTATCGTTATAAAAAACTGACTTCCCATACTATATAATGAAGCTTTAAAAACTGATTTAAATTTTTCTTCTTCATCAGTATGTATCGAAATAGTTTTGTTATCAGCCTCTGTATAAAATATTTGTATTTTACCTATCTGACATACATAAATCCACCCAGCTGCCTTGCAATATTCCCTATATTCTAAAGCCACATCACTATCTTTATGATCGAAAATAGAAACTTTATGGAGTACATCCACTGAATATTTTATATTCTTCATCTGTGTTTTTTTAAACTTATAAAATTTTCCTTTAACTGATTGTAATAACCATCCCTTTTCTGCCATTAGTTCAAGATATTCTTCTGCTGCCGCACATTCATAGGGCAAAAAAGTAAAAAATGTTCTCTTTGTATTTTTATTCCACATAGTTTCCCCTCCATGTTCTTACTAAAAAAGTTCTTTATATGCCATATTTAAAAATTCTTCTTCACTTATGTCATTTGCAAGTTTTATAAAATAAATAACTTTATCCTCTGATACTAATACAAAATAATTCTTTGTACCCCCACCCCCTTCTAAATAAACTCTAATATTACTAGGTAGATCAGTCATTTGTAGTTTTAAATTCAAATTCAAATTATAATTATAAACATTATTATTAAGTCTACTTACTACTCTATTCTCATCCAATTTAATTAACCAAGGATATTTACTTTCAAAAATAGTATAGCTTAAAAAGCTACCCCCATTACTACAGGAATAAAATGTTTTTTGAGCTACTATACTTTTATCATATTTAATATCAAGATTTTTATCCCCATTTTTTTCATACCCAAAGTCCTCGAATGTTAAGCTTGCTTTCTGAGTTGGCGCTTCACTTTGCTTAGTATTAGTAACGGTATCAAAATCCACATGGCTAAGAACCACATAACCAAGAATATTCACAACTACTAATGAAATTATCATACTACCAATATATATTCCTATATTAGCATCTTTTGAATATTTTTTTCTATCGATATATTTTTTAATACAACTTATTGATATTGCAGGAATAAAAACTATTAATACTATAGGAATATATGGTTTGCTACTCGCAGGAATATCAAAAATTGCTACTAATAATATAATGAACCCTATTAAATTGTAGGCTATCATTAATATATTTTTTCTCCTTAACTGCTTATAGCTATTAAAAGGCATTAGCTTATTTTTCTTTAAGTAACTTTTAGCCTTTATGACCCAAATAAAAAAGTTAATAATTACTATAATATTCATCAATATAACAGAAAACTGCAAAATTATTGAAGATATACCTATATTAGATGCTATTGAAAATCCTGTATCGTTTGTTAATTGACGATAAATATTATAAATAAAAAATATAATTAAAAACATTTGTACGTATACAACTTTTATTGAAGATTTAAAAACAACTTCAAACTTTTCCTCTTCATCAGTATGAATAGATATAATTTCCTTATCACCCTCTGTGCAAAAAACTTGAGTACCGCCTTCCTCACATATATATGTCCATCCTGCAGTCTTACAATATTCCCTGTATTCTACAGCTACATCACTATCTTTATGATCAAAAATAGAAACTCTATCAAGTACATCTACTGAATATTTTATTTCCTTTATTTCTATTTTTCTAAATTTGAAAAAACCTCTTTTCATTGATGTAAGTAACCATCCTTTTTTTGCCATTTTCTCAAGATACTCTTCTAAAGCAGAACATTCATAGGGTAAATACATAAAATATGTTGTTTTTATATCCTTATTTCTCATAATTTTTCCCTCCTCTCTATACCTTAAAATCATCTTCAGATTTCTCCATATGCAATAATCCATCATTCGCCATAGTAATTACTCTTCATTACTTATTTTAAAAAAAGTTTTTTATATGATATCTTTAAAAATTCTTCTTCACTTATGTCATTTGAAAGTCTCATAAAATAAAAAACTTTATCCTCTGATACTAATACAAAATCATTCCTTGTACCCTCGCCCCTCTCTGAATAAACTCTAATATTAGCAGGTAAATTAGCATTCCCCGGTTTTAACTTAAAAGTAAAAGGGATATCATAATTAAGTCTACTTAGTAATCTATTCTCATCTAATTTAACTAACCAAGCATATTTACTTTCAAAAATAGTATAACTAAACCAGTTAACCCCATTATTAAAAGAATAGAATGTTTTTTGAGCTAATATACTTTTATCAAATTGGATATTAATATTTTTATCACCATTTTTTTCATATCCAAAGTCAGTGAATGTTAATCTTGCTTTTTCATTTGGCACTTCACTTTGCCTTTCATCAGGAATGCTCCCGACAATAACATAGCTAAATATAATAGAAATTGCTAATGAAACTAGTAATGAAAATAGTATACCGCCAACATATATTCCCAAATTAGCCTCTTTAGAATAATTTTTTCTATCAATAAATTTTTTAATACAATTTCCTGATAGTATAGCCGATAGCATAGGAACAAATATTATAAGTGCCATAATAATATATAGTTTGCTATTCCCAGGTATATCAAAAACAAATACTACTAAAAATATAAGGGTTAATATTAAATAGCAGGCTATTATTAAGATATTTTTTCTCTTTAAATACTTATATCTATTATAATGTATTGACTTGTTTTCCTTTAACCGACCTTTAGCTTTTATGACCCAAATATAGAAGTTGATAATCCCTATAAAATTCGTCAATATAACAGAAAATATTAAAATTAACTCAAATATACTCATATTATTTGTTAATAAAAATTCTGTACTTCTTGATAATTGCAAAAACATAATAAAAATTAAATAAATAATTAAATACATTTGACCATATACAAATTTACTAGAATCTTTAAAAACAACTTTAAACTTCTCCTCTTCATCAGTATGAATAGAGATAATATCCTTATCGTCCTCAGTGTAAAAAATTTGAACCACACCATCTTCACATATATATGTCCATCCTGACGCTTCACAATATTGCCTATATTCTAAAGACACATCACTGTCCTTATGATCAAAAAAAGATACCTTATTAAGTATTTCTACCGAGTACTTTATTTTTCTTGTTTCTATTTTTCTGAATTTAAAAAAACCTCTTTTTGTAGATGTAAGTAACCACCCTTTTCCTGCCATCTTCTCAAGATATTCTTCTAACGCAGAACATTCATAGGATAAATACTTGAAAAATGTTCTCTTAGTATTCTTACTTCTCATTACTTCTACCTCCTTCCTATACTTGAAATTTTCTTAATATCACTCTATATGCATTACTCCATCATTAACCATGGTAATTAATCTTCTATACTCATCTAGTAGTATTTCTTTTCCTTTATCAGTAATTATATAGCTTCTTTTTCTCCCTTTTACTTCTGTTTCTATTATCATATTTTCCTTTTCAAACTTAGAAAGAAGTGCATATAAAGTTCCTGGTCCAACCTTTACACGCCCTTTGGAAATTTCAGCTACAGCTTCCATGATATCTACTCCACACATTTCCCTGAGTAATGACATTAATATATAATACATTGGCTCTGTTAAATTTTGAAATTGCTCCCTTGCCATTTTTTATCTCCTTTTAATATCGAGTATCGATATCTATAGTCTTAGTATATTATCGATACTCGATATTGTCAATATGTCATTTCTATTTATTTGAATTTTTAGTTATTATGTAAAACTTTATATTCTCCAGGTAACTAATATAAATTAAAATTTAATTTTAAAATAGGAAAACCTAAAAAAAAAAGAATCAAGATAAATGATTCCTTTTCCTTTAAGTTTTCAATCAAACTAGAATAAATTATCACCCTTTTATAATAAATAATATAAAAGATACTATTGCCAAAAGACCAGCGTAAATAAATACAAGTAAATTCTTTTTATCTTTTAGCTCTTTATATTTATAAAAATCTGTTGCTGATTGTGAAGCTAGCGCAATAATAAGGACCTCCGTATAGCTTTTACCTTTTATCCCGTTGATGGCAATGAATATGAAACATAAAATAAGTGTGATCATATTCCCCTGCGCAAATGAAGATAACCACACGCTTTGCACTCTTTCACCTGAGCCTTCATTTTTATTTTTCGCTAAAATTTCATCTTTATTCATCTACTAACCCTTCCCCTCTTCATTACTTTGTTATAAATAGAACGTGTAAACACTATTATTACTTAGTATGAATATACCACATTTATTACATATATAAAGTTCACTTGTCACAACAATATTAAAACTTGTTATTATATCAAGTGCCATTTGCATGTATATACAAGCTTTAATCCACATGTATATACATGTTTCAATCATAAGTTTTATCATATTCTTTTTCTATTATATACTCATCAGAGAATGCACAAGTTATAGCTGTAAAATCCCTTCCATCTTTCTTTTTACCCTTAAACATATAATTAGACACCACATAATTTTAAATATAACCTTCTGGATCGCTGACCAACACAAATTTTAATGACCCTATTTCTATCATTAATTAAGTTTTTTATTTTTTCAAGTACTAATTATGGTATAATTTATAAATCAAACTAATAATTTTTTTAGAACTAAAGGAGTTTAATATGAGAATAATATCTGAAAATAACCTATGTATAAATAGACCATATATAAATTTAAAGAAACTACCTATGAAAAGTTCACTTAGAGTTGGTGAAATTACTGAAGCTGGTTTTAAGGGTACTTATATAATAAACCAACATACACAAAACCTATCTACTAATGAGAATTACATTGTGCAATTTAGTAAAGGAATCGAAAAAATAACACTTGATACAGAACTACTCAATGAATGCTTATTAGTTGAAGTCAATTATTCATCTAAAAATAGTAAATCTTCTAAATTCAAGGTTTACCTTGTTTTAGATAATATAAAATATTCCTTACCATTTAGTTCGTTTGAAGATATTTATGATAACTGTATGAATATCTTAGCTAGAGAACTTGATGAAAAAGAAGAATTAACTTACATAAAAGAAAGTTTTAGCAGTTTAGAAAACGATGAAATAGCAGTAGATATAAAGTTGAATTTAGAAAGATTACAAGAATTTAAAGATAAGGTAAACTACAAAAGAAATATTTATTATTTTGTTATAGATAATATTGCTGCAACTACTTCAAAGTATGATATAAACACTAAAACTAAAGGGGTACTAGTAGGTAATACTTTAAAAGTTCTAAGATATAACAATCATACAAGACTTTATAGCACAGCAGAACCTATTAATAATACAACTAAAATAAAATTAACCGCATCTGATATTATTTGTGATTTAGGTGAAATTAATTTCCCTACTGTCAGCATATACACTGATTATGGACTTGGAAAATTATTAGATATTAAAAATAATGTTATCCCAAATACTAATACATTATCATTATTTGCTAATATACTAGACCTAGGATTAGACGTCTTGAACTAAAAACACTATGAAAAAAGAGCTAGAAATTATTCTAGCTCTTTTTGTTTTGTGTAAATTACACTATTTTAGTTGTCCACTTTTCGCAGTCCCAAACGTCTGTCACTATGTCTTGATAGAACTCTGGTTCATGACAAACTATAAGTAAGCTTCCTGTATATTCTTTTAGAGCCCTCTTTAATTCGTCTTTAGCATCTACATCTAAGTGATTAGTAGGCTCATCTAGGATCAATATATTACTTTCCCTATTAATAAGCTTAGCAAGTCTTACCTTCGCTTGCTCTCCACCACTAAGCACAGTAACTTTACTTTCAATATGCTTTGTAGTAAGTCCACACTTAGCAAGCGCAGATCTTACTTCCCCCTGAGTGAGACTAGGGAATTCTTGCCAAAATTCTTCGATACAATTATTGCGGTTAACGCCCTTAATTTCTTGTTCATAGTATCCTATATATTGATAATCACCTAAGTTTGTCTTACCTGAAACAGCTTTTATATCACCCATAAGACTCTTAAGTAGTGTTGTTTTCCCAACACCATTAGCACCAGTTAGAGCAATCTTTTGCCCTCTTTCCATATATAAATCCAATGGCTTAGATAATGGACTATCATACCCAGTAACTAAATCCACAGTTTTAAATATTATTTTCCCTGAAGCTCTTGCAGATTTAAAATTAAATTGTGGTTTTGGTTTATCTTTTGTAACTTCTATTCTGTCAATTTTATCTAATTTCTTTTGTCTTGATTTTGCCATTCCACTAGTAGAAGCTCTTGCTTTGTTTTTAGCAACAAAAACCTCTAGTCTATTAATTTCCTTTTGCTGCCTTTCATAATCGGCTTCTATTTGTAGCCTTTTAGCCTCATGAATTCTCAAAAACTCTTCATAAGAGCCTATATATCTAGTTAGTTTTTTATTTTCTACATGATATATTATATTAACTGCATCTTTTAAAAATTCAATATCATGAGATATTAGGATAAATGCATTTTCATAATTTTGAAGATATCTCTTGAGCCATTCTACATGCTGCTCATCCAAGAAGTTAGTAGGCTCATCGAGCAGTAGGACATCTGGAGTTTCTAATAAAAGTTTTGCAAGAAGAACTTTCGTTCTTTGTCCTCCACTTAAATCTGCAACATCATTCTCAAGGCCTACCTCTTTAAGTCCAATTCCTGCAGCTACCTCATCTATCTTAGAATCAATAGCATAAAATCCATTATTATCAAGCAAATCTTGGATTGTTCCCATTCTGTCCAGTAATTTTTCTAGTTCCTCTGGCGTCGCATCTCCCATTTTCTCTGTTACATCAAGCATTTCCTCTTCTAAATCAAAAAGATATTTAAAAGCATCCCTCAAAACTTCTCTAATGGTTTTCCCCTTTTCCAAAACAGTATGCTGATCCATATATCCAACTCTAACGCTACTTGACCATTCAACATCACCTTCATCTGGCATAAGCTTACCTGTAATAATGTTCATAAATGTTGATTTGCCTTCTCCGTTAGCTCCTATAAGTGCAATATGTTCACCTTTAAGTAATCTAAAAGATACATCTTCGAATATTGATCTATCACCAAATCCGTGGCTCATGTTTTTTACTATTAATCTACTCATTTGTGTTTCTCCTTACTATAATATGATTTTATATATTTATTTTTAGTTATATACTTATTTATTTTCAATACTGGTATTATCTATATAAATATATAGATATCCATTGAAAGAAAATACATCCAACTTTTATCTAAATTCCCTTAAATCAAGTATACATATAAAAATGACACATATATAAGTGTAATTTATAATTGCGCTAATGTCAAAAGAATTTTATGGATTTTATATTACAATTTACTTCAGTGTGGTATACTACTATAGATAAATAGGGTAATATTTATTATTGAAAATTAATTTATGCCCCTAAAAAGTACAGGAGGGATTTAATATGACTTGTAAATTTTACTTATATAGAGGTAAAGGTAGAAATGCAGAAAGTGGACATCTTTGGATATACGCCAATGAAATTGAGTACTTTGATGGCGAATATGAAAATGGAGACATAATTGAAGTGTATAATTTCAGACAGGAATTTATAGGAAAAGGCTTTATAAATGATGCTTCTAAAATTGCCATACGAATAATGACTAGAGACATACACGAAGAAATAGATGAAGATTTTTTCAGAAAGAAGCTACGCGCTGCCTCTGACTACCGAAAAACAGTTATAGATTATTCTAGCTGTAGATTCTTATTTGGAGAAGCAGATTTTGTACCTGGAATGATTATAGATAAATATGAAGACTATTATGTTATTCAATCATTAGCACTGGGCATAGATAAATATAAAGATATAATAGTTAAGTTACTAACCCAGGAATATGGTGCAAAAGGTGTGTATGAAAGAAGTGATGCTAGAGTTCGAGAGCTTGAAGGTATGGAACAAACAAAAGGATTCTTAACAGATCCATTTGACACTAACATCGAAATTGTTGAAAACGGAGTTAAATATAATGTTGATATAGAAAACGGTCAAAAGACTGGATTTTTCTTAGATCAAAAGGAAAACAGAGCTGCTATACATAGATTATGCAAGGATGCTGATGTCTTAGATTGTTTTACCCACACAGGTTCTTTTGCTCTTAATGCCGGTATAGCTGGAGCTAAAAGTGTACTTGGAGTAGATATATCTGAGTATGCAGTAGAATATTCAAGAAAAAATGCTGAGCTTAATGGACTTTCAGATATAGTTAAATTCGAATGCCATAATGCTTTTGATGTTTTACGCCAATGGTCAAGAGAAGGAAGGCAATACGATGTAGTTATCCTTGATCCTCCAGCCTTTACAAAGTCACGTTCTACTGTAGATGGCGCAACAAGAGGATATAAAGAGATTAACCTACGTGGTATTAAATTAGTTAAACCAGGTGGATATTTTGTAACTTGCTCCTGTTCGCATTTTATGAAGCCTGACTTATTTAGAGATACAATAGCAGAAGCAGCAAGCGACGCAAAAAGAACACTTAGACAAGTAGAGTTTAGAACTCAATCAGCAGATCATCCTATACTATGGAATTCTGATGAATCTTACTACTTAAAGTTTTTCGTATTCCAAGTGGTATAAAATATAAAAAAGTATATATTACTAGAAATGCTTTCATTTCGCTAATTAATTCTAAAATTTATTTTATTTATATCTGCTAAAAAACTCAAACTCGCTATCGCTCAAACAATGAGTTTTTCTTGACGCAGATTTAAATAAAATAAATTAGAATTACTAAAGCTTATTCAAATGCATTTTACGTAATATATACTTTTTTTGCGTCTAAGATTACATATTTTTAGAATATAATCCCATCCTTATATTCTGGAACCATATCTATAATATCTTTTCTACAGCAGTAATCTAAATCTGCTTCAAGACCTAATTCCATAATCTTTTTATAGTGACTTGCATACTTTATAAAACTATAGATGTCTTCATTGTTTTTATAAATATAATGAGAGGTTACAGCTATATCTGATAGATCTGCTTCTATTTCTTTTAACACACAATTGATTATGTACCCACTACATAAAAAATCATCTATAGAAAATTCACCATAAGTCCCCGCATTGACTATCACAACATCTCTATTTAATTCTATTATTCGTTTTGCAGTAGACTTAGCATTTATCATGGCACCTATTAAGATGCTACTGGCACCCACGCAGCCTTTTATAGCTTTAGTCCCATTGGTAGTCGTCATCACAAGAGTTTTGCCTTCTATGGTATCTCTAGTGTATTCTAAAGGGGAATTTGAATAGTGAAAGCCTTCTATTTTTAATGCATCTCTCTCTCCCCCTAGCATAAACTCCTCTTTGCTATTTCTCACAATGTCAGCTGCTGCTTCAACTGTTAAAACGGGGATTACACCTTTGCATCCATTATTAAGCGCAGTAACTATTACACTAGTTGCCCTAAGCATATCTATCACTACAACTGTTTTGTTTTCTATTTTCTCCTTTTTTATATCCTCAGCAGAAATTATTATATCTATTTTCATATTATCTTCACTCCTTTGAATAATTGTGAATAATTGGGGACGGTTAACAATTTTTTAAGCTATTAATCCAAAAATATGAATATCATTTCACTCCACAGGCAATAATTTAAATAAAATCTTATGAGTAGGAGTGATTTTCCATGGCAAGAATGGCAAGATTAAAAGCAGCTGATGCTATATATCATATTATGTGCAAAAGCATCAGCGAGGTAACTTTATATAGAGATTCCGAGGATAAGAAAAAGTATTTATCCCTTGTGAAGAAGTACAAAAATCTACACAATGTTAAAATTTACGGGTACTGTCTTATGGATAACCATGTACATTTATTGCTTGATTCCAATGGCGCAGACATATCAAAAGTAATGCATGGAATAAATTTTTCTTATGCAATGTACTTTAATAAAAAATATAAAAGAGACGGACATCTTTTTAAAGGTAGATTTAAGAGCAAAATAGTTGATAATGACCAATACTTAAAAACCGTATCATTATATATACATAATAATCCTTCAAGTATATGTGAATTTAAAGATTGTCCTGAAAAATATGCTTTTTCGAGTTTGGGAGTATATATTGGGAAAAAACGAGACCATTTCAATATAGTTGATTATAGATTTGTAATGGACCTTTTCAGTAATAATCTTTCCACCGCAAGGAAAAGCTACTATAGCCTCATTGATGGATGCACCGATGAGAAATTAAAAGAAGAATTTGAATTTGAAGATGAAAAAACAGAATATAGAAGTGGACGTAAAATCCCTATAACAAATTATACAGCTAAAGATGTAATGAACTTTATAGCATTAAAGATGAATATATCAGAGTTTCATTCTTTCACGAAATACCGTAGAAAACTTGTAGGTGCAAAAGCCTTAATAGTTGTTTTAATGAGGTGTCTCTGCAATTTAAAATTTAGCGATATATCTGACTCCCTTGGGAACATTACTCAGGCTAGAGTTTCCCAATTAACTAGCATTGGTATTGAATTAATTGAAACCGATAAAAAATATACAAATATTATAGATGAATTTATTGAATTTTATGCTTAGCAAAAATTCAATTAGATACTATAACCTATAAATATTTTATTATTTCAAATGAAAATTTTTATATTTAATAGGCATAAAATTTATTTTAGATAGAGTTGGACAAGTATTGAAACATATACTACTTTAACTAACCAAATCATAAGTCCAATGAAAATATATTGTGAATAAATGCATCTTGCAATGATCAGGTACAAGCTTTCGAGAAAAACCTGAAATAATCTCTAAGGTTAAATACTTGTTAACCGTCCCTATTTACCAAAAGAGTCATTTCTGTTTCTTTATCAAAAACATGAATTTTTTTTGTATCGAAAGCAATTATAATTTTATCTCCAACTTTAGCATTAGAAGACCCGTTAACTCTAGCTACAATACTTGCATCTCCTTTTGACATATAAATATTAGTTTCTGCACCCATAAGCTCTGCAACTTCAACTTGTGCTTCAATAACTGAATTTTTATTTTTTTCAATAAAGGCTATACCGTCATCAATATCTTCTGGTCTAATTCCCATTATAACAGTTTTACCAATATATGATTTTTCTTTTATAACTTGTGCTTTATCCTTTGGTAATACTATAGTTTCATTATCAAAAGAAAGAACTACTTCTCCATTTTGCTCTAAAACTTTAGCTTCCATAAAGTTCATTTGAGGACTTCCTATAAATCCAGCAACGAACATATTAACTGGGTGCTCATATATGTTATGAGGAGTATCTACTTGTTGGGCCAGGCCATCTTTCATTACAACTATTCTTGTTCCCATAGTCATAGCTTCTGTTTGGTCATGAGTTACATAAATAAAAGTTGTTTGAAGTTTGTGATGAAGTTTAGCTATTTCTTTTCTCATTTGAACCCTTAGTTTAGCATCTAAGTTTGATAGTGGCTCGTCCATTAAAAATACCTTTGGATTTCTAACTATTGCTCTTCCAAGTGCTACTCTTTGCCTTTGACCACCTGATAGTGCCTTTGGTTTTCTATCAAGTAAATGTTCTATATCAAGTGTTTTAGCCACATCAGTAACCTTTTGTTTTATTTCATCTTTTGGCATTTTTCTTAGTTTTAATCCAAAAGCCATGTTATCATATACAGTCATATGTGGATACAATGCATAGTTTTGGAAAACCATAGCTATGTCTCTGTCCTTAGGCGCCATATCATTTACTAGTTTATCACCAATATAAATTTCACCTTCTGTAATTTCTTCAAGACCTGCTATCATTCTTAAAGTTGTTGATTTACCACACCCTGATGGTCCTACGAAAACTATAAATTCTTTATCTTCTATTTCAAGATTAAAATCTTTTACCGCTGTTACATTTCCAGTATAAACCTTGAATATGTGCCTTAATGATAAATTCGACATAATTTATTCCTCCTACATATACATTTTAAATGATTTTAATATACATACATTGCAATCCTTTAAATTATATTTATCTATTCTCAAAACACCCAAAAGTCATAACGTTAATTTGTAGAAAGACACAAATGCCCTCTTAAATTTTAAAATTAACTCCTTGATATATATCTAATTCCTTTAATTTGTTATCTATACCATTTAAAACTTCCCATTTTTTTAAACTCCACATAGGACCTATTAATAGTTCCCTTGGCGCATCACCTGTTAATCTATGTATAACCATATTAGGTGGAAGCCTAGTAATTGCCGTACAAATTGTATCAATATATTCTTCCTGTTCTAGAAATTTTAGTTTTCCACTTTTATATAGCTCAGTCATAGGTGTATGCTCTATAAGATGAAGCAAATGCATTTTTATACCCTTTATATCTTTACTAGCCACATAATCTATTGTTTTTAACATATCCAATGTACTTTCACCAGGAAGTCCAAAAATAGTATGCACCACCACATCAATATTTCTCTCATTAAGGTTTTCAAGTGCCTCTTCAAACTTTGATAATTTATATCCTCTATTAATGATTTTTGCACTTTCATCGTTACAAGTTTGAAGTCCTAATTCTATCCATGTGTATATTCTATGCGAATATTCTTCTATAAGATCTAACACATCATCATCTAAACAATCCGGTCGAGTAGCTATAGCAAGTGCCACCACACCCTCTTGTAATACCGCTTCATCATATTTTGCTCTTAATAATTCTATTGGTCCATAAGTACTAGTATAAGCTTGAAAATAAGCAATATATTTTTCTGATTTCCATTTTTTACTCATCATATCCTTTATGTCTTCAAATTGTTTTTTAATAGTAAATTCTCTATTTCCAGCAAAATCTCCCGAGCCCCTTTCGCTACAAAATAAACATCCTCCACTACTAATGGTTCCATCTCTATTGGGACATGAAAATCCGCCATCAAGCGATATCTTAAAAACCTTACCATAAAACTTTTCTCTTAAAAAATAATTCAAACTGTGATATCTTTTGTCACCCCATGCTTTCTGCATTAATCTCTTCCTTCCTCTATGTAAGGTATAAATTAAAATGACTAGTCACTAAACTAGTCATTTTAATTAATTTACTAACTTCATACTAATTATACCTTATAGTATAGCACGCGAGAGTTAGTTATAATTTATCTACGGTAAAAATCTTTAAATCTAATTTCCATTTGCCAACAATATCAATTTCCGAACTATTAAGCTTTGGTTTAGGTATTACTTCATACGTCATAGTATCCTCACCGAAGGATGAAAATACTATTTCCACATTTTCTATTGGATAATCTTTTTCAAAATTAACAGGAATCATATCCCCATCGTCTACTTTGTAAATCCTGATACATTTACCCATGTCTTCTTTAATGTATTGAACAAGAAGGAATTTTTCATCTAATGAGAAGATCATAAAATCCACTTTACAATCCAGCAATAAATCAACTGGAATTAACTCTTTACCAATTGGTTTCTCCTTAGCTACTTCTCCAGATTCGCCTCCTTCCCCTCCCGAAGCTCCTCCAGACTGGCCCCCTACATCTCCTTGAACTGCTAGCGACTCGTCAATATTAACAATACCTATAAACGAATTTTTATTATAAGTACTAACCGCAAGTTTTTCTCCTTCATAGCTAAAATTTATAGAACTGAATTTTTTTATTGGTACTACTATTTTATAAAGATGCGCTTCATCTTCACTTGAGTATGCATATTTAGGAAGCCCTGCTTCATCAATTATTAAATTAGTTTTTATATTTTTCTTATCTCTATATCTAATACCTTTACCTTCAAGGAAAGCTTCCTCTTCTGGATTACTAGTAATCTCGCTTATTTTGTATTCAGCTCCATCTTTAACAATTTTAATGGAATATTCATCAAGGCATGACTGTGAGCTAACCATGGATGTTCTTGTAACTCTAACCTTAAAAATTCCACTTCGACCAACTTCATTACTTTCTGTAACTTTATAACCCTTTATCTTCATATCACTAATTGGCATATTTGAAACTTTTAGAAACAAATCTTTAGTATATAATTTTTTACCATTTTCATAATCTTCTTTCATAATTAATTTCATATAATTTTCAACTACATTGGTTGCAGTTTGAATTTCAAAAGTGTTAGTTTGTACCTTCTTCTCTTCCTCCTTTTTTGTGCACGCTGTAAAAGACAAAATAAATACCATTATTAATAAACAGCTTAAGAACTTTTTCAATATCTCCACTCCCTCTAAATGAATTTTAGTTCAATAATATTGATTATAACTGCTCTCACATTTAAGATTTACAAAGTAAAATTTATTATACTAATTATAGTTTCCCTATAAATAAAATTTTAATTTATAAAATCGTTATTTATTATTAAATATTATACATATATTTATAAAGACAAGCATTTTATTTAAGTATGACCTTAATTTAATAATTTTATGGAGGAGATATTTTGAAAAAGACAATTGGTCCAATATTTCAAATTGCTGCTGTATTTATCGGAACCATAGTGGGTGCCGGACTAGCTTCCGGGCAGGAGATAACTCAATTTTTCAGTACTTATGGATATATAAGCTTTTGGGGTATTCTGATATGCTGTTTAATTTATATTGTTATAAGTTCTATTATAATTTCTATTAGCCTAAAGCATAAATTAAGTTCCTATACCGAACTTATTACTCTTGTAAGTCCTGGTTTCTTCGGGGTAATTACAGACATTTTTACAAGCTTTTTCTTGATAAGTGGAGCTGCCATAATCCTTGCTGGAAGTGGTGCACTGCTTCATCAATATTTTGGCGTTTCAAAATGGGTGGGAATTTCTCTTATGTCTATAATCTCTTTATATACACTGCTTAAAGATACTAAAGGGCTAATAACTATAAATTCCTTTATAGTTCCATGTCTTACTACAATTATTATAACTATATTTGTTTTATACTTAGTATTCTACAGAGATATTGTAAGTGCTTCCTATATAAAACAAATTCCCTCTTATAAAAATAATATTGTTCCTGCTCAATGGTTTTTCTCAGCCTTACTTTATGCTGGTTTTAATATGCTATGCTGTAGCGGCGTTCTAGTTCCCTTAAGTCAAGAAATGAAGCATAAACGTATTCTCATTCCTGGAGTTATAATAGGTGCGTTAGTTCTAACCGTATTATGTTATTTGGTAAATGTAATGCTTTTATTAAACATACCTCAAATTTTTAAGTACGAAATTCCCCTCCTATACATAACACACCGCTTTGGTATGTTAATGCAAATTCTTCTACTTTGTGTAATATTTTTTGAAATGTTTTCAACTGAAGTTTCGGATATATATAGTGTAGGAAAAACTTTGGAGAAAAAATTTAATATATCTTATAAAAAAGCTGTAATTTTGATACTTATTATAGCCATACCTATTTCTCAAATTGGCTTTAGGACTTTAATAAAAGTCCTTTACCCTGGCTTTGGTGCAATAAGTCTTATTTTTCTAGTTCAATGTATTATATTTTATAGAAAAACTACTAAGAAGCATAATTGACCTTATATATAATGAGATGTACAATTCTTATATAAGATATATATATTATCTTAGATTATACCGATAGATATACAAAAGGGAGATACCAATGATTAATAGTGATACAGAAGAATTAAATGATTCATCTTTTTTAAGTCTGCTAAAAAAATGTAATCTATGTCCTAGGAAATGTAATGTTAATAGATTAGATGGAGAATTAGGCTTTTGCCGATCTTCTGTGGATATAAAAATAGCTAAAGTTACCTTGCACCAGTGGGAAGAGCCCTGTGTTTCAGGGCTACTTGGCTCTGGCACTGTATTTTTCTCTAATTGCAATTTAAAATGTGTGTTTTGTCAAAATCATAGAATAAGTAATGAAGGTATTGGAAAGATAATATCTATTAAAAGACTTAGTGAAATTTTTTTAGAGCAACAGAAAAAAGGAGCCCACAATATAAATTTAGTTACACCTACTCACTATGTACCCCAGATAATTGAAGCTTTAAAGCTTGCTAAAGATAAGGGACTTAATATTCCTATTCTCTATAATTCAAATGGATATGAAAATGTGGATACCATTAAGTCTCTTAGAGGATTTATTGATGTTTATTTGCCAGACTTAAAATATTATAAAGATAAATATGCACTTAAATATTCCGGTGCCCCTGATTATTTTAATACAGCTAGGAAGGCTATTACTGAAATGGTTTCCCAAGTAGGCGAAGTCAAATTCGATAGCACCGGGATTATTCAAAGGGGCGTAATAATTAGGCACTTAATGCTACCTGGCTTATTATTTGACTCTAAAAAAATAATAGATTTTATATATAATACTTTTAATAATTCAGTGTATATTAGCCTAATGAATCAGTATACTCCTATGCATGAATCATATAAATATCTTGAAATAAGCAAACCTTTAAATCATGATCATTACGATGCTTTAATTAACTATTGCTTAAACTTAGGTATCACAAAATGTTTTATCCAAGAAAGTGGAACTTCCTCTAAAGCTTTCGTACCAGAATTTGATCTAAGCGAAGTGTAAAAATGGAAATTATAAAGTTTCATAAAAATAAAAAATCCCCATGATTAAAGTCATGAGGATTTTTTAGATAATAATTATTCTACATATGTAGTAGATTTATCTTCATCAATATTAAAATTTATATTCTTAAAGGAAAAATATAATACACAAGCGAATATTATGCCTACCGCCACATCAGCAAAATAATGCTGTTTTATAAACATAGTAGATATAATTATGGATGTAGCCATAATAACGCAAATTATTTTAGTAAGTTTATTAACCTTTTCTGATTTATAAATATAAAAAGCTATTAATGCGGAATTCAAAACATGAATACTTGGGAAAGCGTTATAAGGATTATCCGCAGCATATAAATTAGAAACTAAATTGCTTAAGAAATCACTGCCTGTTATTATGGGTCTTGGAACATATGTTGGATAAAAGAAATAAATTACATAGCATGTAATCATGCCTATATTTATAGTTATAAGAAGTTTTAAATACCTTTCTTTATCTAATACACATAAAATAGCCAAGAAAATTGCAATAAATGCATACCAAGATACATATGGTAATATGAAGAACCTATTAAAAGGTATAAACTTATCCACAAATGTAAACACTGAGTTAGTACTTCCTCTATATTGATTTAACATTGGATAGGTCAAACTTATTAATGGTATGCTTAGTCCCCACAAACCACGTTTCATAATATCCTTCCATTCGTGAGCAAAGACTTTCTTTTGTAATTGTTCCATTTGTGACCCCCTAATAGCTCTAACAAAAGCTATATTTTATATTTTCTAAGTTCATTTTTAAATGAACTTGTTATCCTTTTAAATTCATATATATTATTAATAAGTTTCTTTATTTCACTGGTATAACTTCCAACACTTGCACTTACCTCTTCTGAAGATGCAGAGCTCTCTTCAGCAATTGCTGCTAAAGACTCTATTGTTTCATATATATTTGAAATAGATTCAGCTTCTCTATCTAAATCATTTATAGTATTTATCATTGATGTAGAAACTATTCTAACAGACATTGTAGCCTCGTAGCTTATATCTCTTACCTCTTCTAGGCCTTTTGTTTCGTTTTGAAGAATATCATACTGGTCACCAATTTTAACAACAAGTAAATTTATATCCTTAACAAATTCGATTAGATTAGTATTAATTTCTTCTACCGCACTCTTCGACTGTTCTGCAAGCTTTCTAACCTCGTCAGCAACTACAGCAAATCCCCTACCTTGCTCACCTGCACGTGCAGCTTCAATAGACGCATTTAAAGCCAGAAGATTTGTTTGTTCAGAAATTTGGGAAACAATTGATACTATATTTGTTATATCATGAGCCTTTGTTTCTAAACTAATGCCATTATCCTTAACCTCTTGAAATTTCTCTAATGTTCCAAGTATATTTTTACTTGTACTATCAACGTTTTCATAGCTATTATTGATCTTTACAATAGCCTTTTCTAATTCATCTTTGTTATTGTTTTCATTTTTAACAATATCCCTAAGTGCCCTTATATTATCATTTAAAATTAAAACAGCATTTTCAGTGTTCTCTGCTTGGCTTACCGAACAGTTTGCCATTTGATCCACTACTCCTGATATATCTTCAGAAGTATTGTTCATAATACTGGAGATTTTATTAATGTTTTCAGCGAATGTATCCATCTCATCAGTTACGCCTTTAAACTCAACAAAATCTGCTCTAAATACTTTTTTATATTCCTTAAGTTTTATATATAGTTCTTCATACTCATCCCCAGTTACTATATCTCCATCTTCAACATAATTATTACTACTTATTTGGTCTATAGTTTGTAAAATTAGGCTCATAGGTCTCCCCATTATAAAAGATGCAAGGCTTGAACCTGCTCCAGATAATGTAGCAAAACCTAATACTTTTACTATATTTTCACCTGTCATTAGAACTACAGCTCCAAGTAAAGATATAATAAAAGTAACTATACCTACTTTAAAAGGCACCTTCTTAATAAACCCTAAAGATAGCATTTTATTAATTTTATATATTTTTTTATAATAAATATCTTTATCAAATGTAAGTTTTAAACTCATACTATCTGAAGTTTTTTCTATTTGCTGTATTTCAATTTTCTCATTGAAATACTCACAAGTTCCATCTAAAAGTCCTAAAAAATAATCAAACATTGCCCTCTTAGAATTATAAGTAAATATTGCCTCCCGTCTTGAAATAGGTTTTATACCCACAAGTGGCGGTTTAGCTCCATCAATTTTTTTTGTCATTACTACATGTATATCAAATAGGGATTTTAAAAATGAATATACATTTTCAGTCTGAAAAAATGCAGGAAAATCTCTATGGAAAGCTGTTATATTATCTTTTCCTATGCTTCTCCACAATTTTTCAAGGGATATATTTTGTTCTTTTGATATACTACCTATTATATTTTTAACCTGTCCATCATCTATGTTCTCTGCTGGTAAAAATATTTTATGCGCACTCCATCCCACTGATTCCATTGCATTATCAACTACACCATCACCATAAAGCTTCCTACAAGTTTTCATCCATGTTGCTACTACTGTGCCTTTCATTATGTTAATCCCCCTCATTTTGTCCCTTGTTAATTTTTAGCTATTAAAATTGCTAAGTTAGTATTATAACCAATAGCCCCCTAAAGTTTATAGTATACTATAAAATATGAATAGTGTTTTGTTAATAATATTATAACTTAAACTCTACTCTGTCTAGTCTTGCAATTACCACAATTTCCTTATGATTAACTGTCTCAGTTCTTAATGACGCTTTATTACTTATTAATAGTATTTTATTACTATCCAATTTCTTTATTTGTCTTAATACTCTTTCTCCATTATAATCCACAAGTGAAATAGCATTATTTTCTATTTCGTGTGTCAAATGAGCAAAAGCAATATCTCCACTACAAATTCTAAACCCAAGCATATCATCATTTTCTATCTCTAAAAACAATACTTTATCTTGAGCATACCCATCTATTTTGTTTGATATTATGGGCATTTGTTTTATGCCTATAGATTTAATCAAGTCATATTTATAAATAGCCACATCTTTCAAAACTGAGCTAAAAGCATCATTCCAAACTTCTTTTACGTTTTGCACGCTTGGTCTTTCAAGCCTTGGTTTTCCTTCTTCTTCGTGGTCATCAGATTGAAAAGCTACAGAAGTATCTCCAATTTCTTCGCCTAAAATTTTAGATATTTTTTCTATAAATTTTTCATTTATAACTTTTTTACCCATCTCAATATCATTAATAAAACTTTCAGAAACCCCAATTTTTTTAGCTAGGTTTTTCTGGCTTACTGCTTTTGATTCTCTTACCTGTTTAATCTTATCTCCTATTCTGCTCATAACTCTCCGCCTTTCCAGTTAATATTCATTGTAAGCATCCTATAAATCCAACTATTATTTATATTTTTCTATAAAATATGAATCTTCTGCATATAGCAGAAGATTCATATTTTGTTATTTCTTTATTTTATATGCATCTCTTTCCTCTATTAAATGCTCTAAAAGGTAACCAACCGTCCATTTCATAGATGTTGGCGTTACCGCAGCCAGTATAGTGCTAGCACTTTTAGTCTCTCTTATATTATCAATTAAATCATATAGTTCCGTGTCTTTATAATTGTTAAATAAGAGCAATTTTTCAAGAGGTAATTCTATTTTACTTTCTTTAATTTCTGAGCTTAACAATATTTCTTCAATTGTTGCGTTGCCCATATTTTTCTGAATTACTTTGCAGGGTAGTATGTTTTGCTTTAACAGTACACTATTAAGTTTCCCCTCTTCCTCTTGGGTTAATCCATATGCAAGGATAAGCTTTTCATTAATATAATTCATACTCTCTCCCCCTTTACACTTAAAAAATTTATTCGAATTTAATGTTTCTGAACGATTAAATGACTATATTACATTTTTTGTGGTTCACCGTACTCTTCGCCAAAAGTATCAACTGTCATACTTTCTATCTTTTGTTCTTCACGTGGTTTATCCCTAAAATCCCTTTCAGTCTTAGCTATTTCTAAAGCATTCTCCATGCCCTCAGTTACTTTACCAAACCCTGCATAACTTCCATCTAAATGATTAGAATCAGCTACCATAAGAAAGAACTGACTTCCTGCTGAATTTGAATCATTAGATCTAGCCATTGATAAAACACCAGTTGAATGCTTCAAATCATTTTTAAATTTATTAGAAGAAAACTCACCCTTTATTGAATATCCTGGGCCACCTACACCTGTTCCTTCAGGACATCCACCTTGAATCATAAATCCTGGTATTACTCTGTGAAAAGTAATTCCATTGTAAAACCCTTTATTTATAAGGCTAATAAAATTGTTCACTGTGTTAGGTGCCACTTCTGGGTACAATTCCGCTTTTATAACTTTACCATTTTCCATATTAATTGTTACTATTGGATTCATATAATTATCTCTCCTTTTATTATGTATTCATTATAAATTATATCACATTTTATATTTTTTATATGCAAATTATACATTTAATCATCTAAAAAAATAACTAAAGAATAACTAGTATCTCTGCTAGTTATTCTTTTTGACTAAGAATGAACTAAATAACCTGCTGCTCAATGCTCATTTCCAAAATCAATTTTTCTTGAGGTTCCTCGAATTTTATATGAATATTTCCTCCTGGAAGTATTATTAAAAAATTTTCGTATAGCATATCTACCTCTTGATTTATACCAATATTAAATATATCTATTACTAAGTTCTCACGGCTCTCTACTCCATCATATTCATAGCCAACATCTATACTACCAAAGGTGGTTATATCTTTTAACTGTTTATATTCGCTTGCAATGATTAGCTGAGCAATATTTTTATTTTCTACAGATTTACATACTAAATGATTTATCACACATAAACAATTACTATTCACCGGATTGCTTAGAATTATACAATTAATTTTTCTCTTCTCTTGAATTTTTAAATCAAATATATCATGCGCTATGTGATGTTCGTCATTTTTTTTTAATTTAAATACTCTCATCTCATCACCTTATTTCCTCAGTTTTTTTGCTTAAAGCATTAAAAAAAATAACCGATAAGTATCATTGTTTGTTTTTTTAGAATGCCTAATTCAGTTTATTCTGATAGTGATGATATTGCTATAATTAATTATATAAACTTTTTTATATGAACCCTTAAAACGTAACCCTAGAAACAAAAAATCAGTCTAACCCTACAAAACTAGGTTCAGACTGTTTTCACATGCATAATATATGTTTTAAAGTAAGTTTTTATTTAATAATTTATAGCTTAAATCTATCATATTATTGCTGGTATCCGAACTATATATAGTTATTATCCCCTTTGTTTTCTTTTCATTTAAAAGATCACTTTTAATAAGTTGTCTTTTTAGTTGGTTTGCCGTACCTACACTTCCGTCTATTATAATAGTTTTATCACCAACAACTTTAGTTAATTCATTTTTTATAAAAGGATAGTGAGTGCATCCTAGTACTATAGATGCTATATCTAAATACATAAAATCCTTTAACTTGTCTTTTAGGTAGCTATTGATTTGCTCCCCCTCTACAATCCCATTTTCAATAAGTTCAACAAGACCTGCACAAGGCATAGATATTATATCAACTTTCTTATTATACTTCACCATTAAACCTTTAAACTTCTTTTCAGCCAAAGTCATGGGAGTAGCCATAATTATTACACTTTTACCTAAACTTATTTCTACAGCTGGCTTTAGTGCTGGTTCTATACCAATTATAGGTATGCCCTTGTACTTTGATCGAAGCGCGTCTATCGCTGCACTAGTGGCCGTATTACAAGCAATTACTACTGCTTTCACACCTTTACTCAAAAGGAAATCTACTGCATTAAAAGTTAATTCTTTAACTTCATTTACATCTTTAGTTCCATATGGCGCATTTATTGAATCCCCAAAATATACAAAATCCTCATTTGGAAGTACTATAAGAGATTCCTTTAACACACTTATTCCACCCACTCCCGAGTCAAAAAATCCTATTGGCTTTTCTTTATTGTTCACAATATCACCACCATATTAAATTTAATAATTAAACATACACTTTATTTGAAAAGTATACAAATATTTAATGTGACTATATTTCTTAGTCACATTTACAGGTTACCGTAAATATTATGTTATTAAGGCTATCTATTTACCTTAAATTATAACATAAAAAGAAAAATTTATACTACTATGCGGGAATTTATCTTGTATAAATATTTTTCAATTTCTAAATAGAAAGGAGCGATTGTATGCCTTCTGCACCTGATTTTAACAAATTTAAAGATTCAATAAGTAATAGTTTAGAAAAACTATCAAACAAATCTGAAGACTTCCTTGAAACATCTAAAATCAAGTATAAAATTCATTCTGAAGAAAACAGTATGGAAGAACTCTACAAAGATATGGGAAGAGAATTGTACACAATTTTCAAAACTAATCATCACATTGATGACTCACTGTTAGATTATTGTAATGCATTAAAAAAAATAGAAAATCGCATAAAGAATCTTGAAAAAAAGCTCCATAACCCTGCTTATAAAAAGTAAAATACTAAAACCATTATTATTTGCACAATATAAAAAATAGTGAGATTAATTGGACCTCTTGGACCAGTCTCACTATTTTTTAGTTTTGTTTTTCTAAATATGCACTATATAATTATGTCCTTATCTTCGCCATGTAATTTATTTAAATGTCTAATCTCTACAAATAAGAACACCGCGGTTAAAATTGAAGATATTACATCCGAACTAGGTGCTGAAGCCCATACACCATTTAAGTCAAAAAATCTCGGTAAAATAAATAATAATGGTATAAGGATTATAACCTGTCTACTGAGTCCTAAAAATATAGATATATTAGCTTTACCTACAGCTTGGAAATAATTTGAACTAACTATTTGAAAGCCTATTACAGGAAGCATAAATAGATATATTCTAATTCCCTGGGCCCCTACTGCTATTAACGCTGGATCATTACTGAATATGTTTATAAGTTGTTCCGGGAATAATTGTATTATTATAAATCCAGTTGTAGTAATGGTTGTAGCTGCAAGTATGGCAAGTTTTAGAGCATGCTTAACACGATCATATCTTTTTGCCCCATAATTATAACCAATTATGGGTTGAGACCCTTGGTTAATTCCAAATATAGGCATTAACACTAGCATTGCGATACTCATAATAGCTCCCATAGCTCCAAGTGACACATCCCCACCATATTTAACTAAACTTTTATTAGAAATAATAGTTACAAGACTTGCAGCAAGTTGCATTAAAAATGGAGACATCCCTATAGCAAAAATGCTCTTTACAACCTTAATATCTAACTTTAGATTTTTATAACATATTTTTAATACACTTTTCCCGTAAAGGAAATAATGTAATACCCATATAGTGTTTACAATTTGAGAAATAACAGTAGCTATTGCAGCTCCTTTTGTTCCCATGTGTAAAACAAAGATAAAAATCGGATCCAAAATTGTATTTAAAATCCCACCAATTAACATGGTAAACATAGCTATTCGTGGGTTACCTTCAGCTCGTATTATATTGTTTAGTCCAAATCCTACACTTTGAAAGACTGTTCCTATAAGTATTATTGTTATGTACTGCTTTGCATAAGGCAAGGTAGCTTTACTAGCCCCAAATTTTAATAACATTGGTTGTAAAAATATAAGTCCCAAAATAGTCACTATAAGTGAAATTATAATAATTAAGGTGAAGGCGTTGCCTAAAATATGTTCTGCTGCTTCTTTTTTCTGTTGTCCAAGCCTTATAGATATTAGTGCAGCAGCCCCAATCCCTACTAACATTCCAAAAGCCATAATTATAATAGAAATGGGAAATGTAATTGTAACCCCCGATAAAGCAAGTGTATCTACCCGTCCTATAAATATTCTATCTACAATATTATATAGAGCATTTACTAGCATTCCTACAATTGCAGGAATAGAGAACTTCATAAGTAGCTTCCCTATATTTTCTTCACCTAATTGTTTTGATCTATCCAAATTTTCTTCTCCTTTATCCTTTAAATAATGAACAGTATACTTTGTATAATGAACAGTATACTTGTATAATGAACAGTATACTTGTATACTGAACAATAACCAACATTATATTAGCTCTATGTTGGTTATTATATATCTTATTTACTAATTAATAAATTCAGCTTTTCTTCTATGTATTCATTGATATCTTTGTCCGCAATATATATTTTATCCTCTACAAAATCCGGTTTTACTCTAAAGAAATTAATCACTAATTTGTTCGAAGTAATTAAATATTCATCTGAATGTAGTGGAGAGAATATCACCTCTAATTCATCATATTTACTTTCACCCAAAGCATCCTTTAATTTTTCTACCATATTGTCTAGATTAAGTTTTTTTAAGGGTTGAATCATTGCATTTGTGTATTCTAAGTCCTCCATCATCCACATATTGTTGCTCCAGAACTTTAACTCTTTTTTGTTCCCAACAAAAGGTTCTCTATTCTTTATTGCACTCAAGGCTCTTCTTACTGATTCAGCATTAAATTCCTCATCATAAGCGCAAGATAAAGCTTCCATTTGTGCTACATCATAAAAAAACTTTTCTGCTATATTGTCTTTTTCCTTAGCAGCCTGCCAAAAATAGTGCATTGCTTCCACTGCTTCTAAATTAACTTTAATCCTTTTTAACATTTTATTACCCCCTTCAATCCTAATTATTGTATCACTAATTTTACAACCATACTTCAATTATACCCCAAATACATAGGATTATGAATTATAATCATATAGGAATGGATAATTAATGCTCTTATACTTTGTGTTCCGCAATCTATAGAAAGAACATATTTATCACGCATTTTCGTTCTCCTTTAATGTGATTATAAATTTGCAACCTTTCCCTATGTCCGACTTTAAATAGATACTTCCTCCATGCTTTTCAATTATGGCCTTTGAGATTGCAAGGCCAAGCCCTGTACCACCTGTTTTGGAGTTCCTTGTAGCGTCTACGCGAACAAAAGGTTCAAAAATATTTTCTTGAAGATCCTTAGGTATTCCTACTCCATCATCTTCAATAATAATTAAAGTCATACCGTCTTCTATTAAAAGCTTCACGTTAATAGTAATTCCTGCACTATTATATTTAATACTGTTTAATATAATGTTACTTAAGGCTCTATCTAAGTTTTTTCTATCAAAAGAAAGTTCTACTTCATCCTCTGTAATATCAACTTCATATTCCACTCCATTTTGCTCCATCATGGGTACATAGCCTGCTATAAGTTCTCTTAAAAATTCACCTATATCTTGTTTTTTTATATCTAATTTGTATTCTATGCTTTCAACGCGTGAAAGTTCAAAAAGATCTTGAATTAAATCATTTGCCCTTTTACTATTATTATTGATAACCCTTAGCAACTTATTTCTATCTTCAGATAAAATATCACCATTTTCTAATAAAAGTTCTGAATATCCTAATATACTCGTTAATGGATTTTTTAAATCATGAGATACATCAAGAATTATTCTTTTCCTGTTTTGCTCTGATTTTTCCTTTAGGGTGATTTCTTGTTGTATCTTTTCTGCCATTAGATTAACAGCATCTTTTAATTGACCTATTTCATTTAATGAATTAATTTCAACCCGAGCTGAATATTCGCCGCTTTTTAAAGTATTAACTCCTTGTAAAAGTTTTTTTAAGGGTTTAACAAAAATCCTTGATGTAAGTTTAGAGTAAAGTATCATTGTAGATAGCGAAAATATGAATATTATAAAGGGAAATATTTTCAGAAAAGTAATTCTGGTTTGTTTTGCTTTACTTACCTCTCTTAGAAGTTCTATATGTTCAAGTCCCCAAGTATAAGTGTCATAAATGTTGTTAGGCATTGCTGTAATCAAAATGAAATCTTTGTTATCCCCATATTTACTAGAATAAAAATAATCATCTTTTAAATTATTAGTAACCATATCATGAAAATATTGAAGTGTATATTTAAACCCTACTTCATGTTTACTTCCACTTTCCATAATAACCACTAAATTTATATCAATTACTTCAACAAAGCCCTTGTACTTCATAACATTAGAAACATTAATATCCTTATATTCTTCCCTTATAATATAATCTGCTGTTGTATTAACTGTTGGTGCATCCTTGTTATTGATAGAAATATAAAGCAATAGTGCCCCAATAGCTAGCATAAATATGCCAATTAAAATAACTAGAAATAAAATATAATTTCCGAACAATTGAGTAGCCATTTTTTTGCTTTTGAAATGCGAAACTAGTTTATTAACTTTATTTTTATCAATCATGTTTATTCTCCATTTTATACCCTATACCCCTTATTGTTTTCAAATATATAGGATCTTTAGGATCAGCTTCAATCTTTTCTCTAATATGACTTATATGTACCATAATCGTGTTAGAGTCGCCATAATATGGATTTTGCCAAACTATCTCATATAGCTGCTTTTTAGTATATACCTTTCCTGGGTTCTCAATAATAAACTCTAGTAACCTATATTCCTTTGGATTTAAATCTAGCTCTACATTGTTTTTATAAATACAACAGCTTTCCTTATCCAACATAAGTTCTCCAATTATTATACATGTTTTATGCGTTTTATTTGAATATTTATAATACCGTCTTAACTGAGCCTTAACTCTTGCAGTTATTTCAGTAGGACTAAAAGGTTTTATTACATAATCATCTGCGCCGAGTCCAAGCCCACGGATTTTATCCGCCTCTTCTTCTCTTGCGGTTATAAAAATTACTGGTATTTCACTAGTTTCTCTGATCTTTTTAAGAACCATAAACCCATCTATTTTAGGAATCATAACATCAAGTAGTGCAATGTCTATATCTTTATTTTGGAATATATCTAATGCCTCCATACCATCCTCTGCTGTAAACATTTCGTACCCTTCTTTTGATAAGTGAATTTCTAGAAGTTCTCTTATATCCTGTTCATCCTCAACAATTAAAATATTCACAAAGTCCCCCCCTCTTATTATATATATTGTAAACCAAAACATCACTTTAGCACAATTAAAAGGTAAGCGATGGAACACCTACCGTATCCTAAAAAACAAGCTCCACATCAATGTTGTGAAGCTTGTTTTTTAATAAAATCCTTCTTTTGCAATTTTCTTTATATAGTTATACTGTTTTCTAATAAGTTTCTTAAATTCAGTA
>NZ_JAENWM010000014.1 GCF_016650035.1 Clostridium sp. | reverse complement strand
GAGAGAATATTTATATTCTCAATCTGGTGATTATGGCATGAAGGTAACACCCCTTCCCATACCGAACAGGTAGGTTAAGCTTCAATGCGCCAATGGTACTGCAAGGGTGACCTTGTGGGAGAGTAGGTTGTCGCCAGGTAATTTGGCTGGATAGCTCAGTCGGTAGAGCAGAGGACTGAAAATCCTCGTGTCCCTGGTTCGATTCCTGGTCTAGCCACCAGTTAAGGCGCTATAGCCAAGCGGTAAGGTCAAGGTCTGCAAAACCTTCATTCCCCGGTTCAAATCCGGGTGGCGCCTCCAAAGTATTTTGTGATTTATTACAAAATACTTTTTTTTGCGTTCTCATTTTGTCTGAGATAATTAAAATGCATAATAGTTTTATAAATTATAAATTATATATTATATGGTTACATCTATATTGATACAACCATACTCTGGTAACATACGTTAGGATATATAAACAAGTTAAGAATTTATGATGTCCCTTAAAAGCTAGTAATATAAAGCTATACTTAGAAATATGTATGTTGATACATGTATATTGATTTAATGGTTGTATATGCGAATATTCAATGCGTATAAGTACCATAGACAACTTAGTACAAGTAGATTAATATATGAAATGCTAGTATAATCACATATGTTGCATAAAACTATTTATGTCTAATATTTAAAGCTAATTTAGGGGGTCTGGAATTATATGTATAAAGAGATGGTGCAAAGGAAAAAGTTTCCAGTTGTGATATTATTGTTTATTACGTTAATTACATTTATATGCTTATCAGATCTATTACCTAATATAAATGTAGGTAACATGAATATAAAAACTTTTATAACTATATTTTTTAATACATTAATGGTTACTTTTTGTTATATTGAGTTTTCAAAATGTAAGATTAAGTATAAATATTCAATAGTGGCAGATCAATTCATTATTCATAAAATTAAAGGTGAAGAGGTTAAAATATTAGAAGATATAAAATTAAAGGATATAGAGTTTATTGGTAAATATAGAAATTGCAAACCTGATATCCGTATTAGTAGTAGTAAGAAATACATTTGCTCTACATTTGCTCAGAGTAAATTTTGTTGTGTATATAAACTAGGAGATAAATTTAAAAAGTTTTATTTTGAACCTAGTGATAGTCTTATGAACAAAATAACCTTATTAAAAGAAAAACAAGTGTTTTAATAAAAAACACATATATAAAAGAAGTATAATTTAGCTAAAATTATACTTCTTTTTTTTACAATAAAATAAGTAGTAAATCATATTTGTAATCTATTTAATTCAAATATAATTTCTTTTAATAAATCTTGCTTTTCAATAATGTCCAGGCCTGTTATGGCGAGAGCTGATGCAGCTTTTATCATATTATTTTTACAAAAATCTGTTTGGGTTTCCTTAGCAAATAAGGATGATGGACAACTTATTGTGGACTTTTCTGTAATTGATATGGATGGATATATGCATGGAGTAATATGGCTTATAGATCCTATTCCTAATCCGTATAGGGCTTCTTTAGATGGCAATATATCAATAATACCGCATTCTTTTAAGTTATGTGTAAATAATCTTGATAAACCTCTATTAGTTAAAAGCTCATCACAAGGTAATTCAAATAAGCTAACTCCGCAGGTTACATTAACAATTGGAGACATTGACTCAATAAAATCTACAATAGTTTTTTCAAATAATTTAGCTTCATTTAATTTATTAGCTCTAAGGTAAAATCTGCACTCTGAATCAGAGTGCGAATCAGAGCAGGATGAGGCATTTATAACAGAAACAGTATCAATAGAATAGCTGCTATCTAGACCTTTTAACAACTGGCTTAACGTACTTAGTATAAGCAAATAAGTGTCTAAAGATGAAAATTTACTGTGGTCTTTATCCTTATTGTTAATGTTTTTATTATATTTTATTTTAATTGGTATTGTAGCCATTGAGGATCCGCTTTCCGCATTGTTAATATCACAATGGGGTGCAATAATAATATCGATATCTTCAAAACATTTTTCTTTTGCAAGCGTTAATTCTGCTCCATTTGAATATTCACCTGGGCATCCTATCAGAATTACACTGCCTCCACTTTTGGATATAACTTTTGATAAGCCCAGTGCTGCAGCAGTAGAAATACTTGCATTTACATTATTACCATAAATATGACCTAAGTTTTCCGTAGATGAATATTTGCATATATAACATATTTTAGGGTGTCCATTCCCATATTGAGCAATGAAGGATGTTGGAATATTACAATAGTTTTTTTGTATTTTAAAATCATGATTTTTTAACATATTTATTATATAAGAACAACCATTATATTCATTATAGCTAGTCTCTGGATTAGTATAAAGGTAGTTTGATAAATTATATATATCTTCTTTTATACTACTTATATAACTTATAATTTCTTGCTTCATAAAATTCTCCTCTCAAAGTTTTGTGCTTGTTGACATAATTAGTATAACCAAAGGTGCATAAAATTATTGATATACACACAAAAAAATTAAAAGGTCGAATAATAATTTTAAAAAGCTAGTTATAAATTAAAATGTAGATAAATATATTTCAAATTATTATGTGGACAAAATAAGAAATAGCACTTGCTTGAATAAAATATATTATAAGAGGCTATACTTTAGGTAGTTTTAAATCAGCAAGATTAAGGGGGAATTATGATAAAAGAAAAGTGTATTATATGTAGAAAGCCTCTAAATGATGGTATAATAATAAATGGAAGAGGGATTTGTAACAATTGTGAGGAAAGACTGATAGAATCAAATACTAACACGGATTTTTATGAATATTACAAGAACTGTATAAGAAAGACGTTAGTACAATTTATACCAAGAGGAGTGACTAAGGATTGTCAAGATTACCACTTGTAGAAGGAGTGTTAAAATATATAAAAGAGAAAAATGTTCCCTTTTGTATGCCAGGACATAAAGCAGGGACTGGGTTTTTAGAAACGGCGCAAGGCGAAGAGCTTTATAAAAATTTAATTAAAGCAGATCTTACAGAAGTTGATGGTCTAGATAATCTTCACAGTGCAGAAGGAATAATAAAAGAGTCTGAGCAGTTATTGAGTGAATATTATGGCAGTGTAAAATCTTATTTTCTAGTCAATGGAAGTACTAGTGGGAATTTATCTATGATTTTTTCATCTTTTAAAGAGGGTGATAAAATAATTGTGGAGAGAAATTGTCATCGTTCAATATTTAATGCTATTATTATGAGAAAACTTAAACCAGTGTATATTAAAAATAAAATTCATTCTAACTACGATGCTCCTTTACCTTTAGATAAGGAGCATTTTTTATGTATAGTTAATAAAAACAAAGATGCAAAAGGGATTATTGTTACTTACCCTAATTATTATGGAATATGCCTTGATTTACCTTATGTTATAGAAATAGCAAGGAAATATAACATGAAGGTACTTGTAGATGCAGCACATGGTGCGCATTTTGGAACATGTAAATCATTGCCGGAAAATCCTATGAAATTAGGAGCACACATGGCTGTTATGAGTGCACATAAAACATTACCTAGTCTAACTCAAACAGCTTTTTTACATGTAGGGAGAGATATAGATACCAGTAAAGTGGATTTCTATGTAAGCGCCTTTTTAAGTACAAGTCCATCCTACATGCTTTTATGTTCTATGGATTATGCAAGATTTTATATCGAAGAGTATGGAGAGAGTAAGTATGAAGAATTAATTAAATTATGCGTGTTTAATAGAAAGAAAATTAATAGCTTAGGAAAATTCTATATTTTGGGTCGGGGTGATTTAAAAGATCTATCATCAAATCAAGATTTAGATATTAATGAATATACTATGGATTTAACTAGATTTATATTAAATGTGCCTAAAGGTTATAGTGGTCATAAGTTATTAAAATATTTAAGGGTAAATAAAATTCAAGCTGAAATGAGCGATAGTAGGAATGTTGTTTTGATATTTTCTCTGTTTAACAATGAAAAGGATTTTCAAAAGCTATACATAGCCCTTAGAAATTGTGACATGGATACTTTAAAGGTAGAATATATTCATTTATTAGATTATGATATGCCTATGTCCATTATGTACCCCTACGAAATAATGGATAAAAAAAGAATTATGTTAGAACTAAGGGAGTCAGAGAATAAAATAAGTGCAGCTGCAATAGTTCCATATCCGCCAGGAATACCTATTGTAATGCCTGGAGAAAGGATAGGGTTAAATAGTATAGAGGTCATAGAATATTACGTGCAAGCTAATGTAACAGTACTTGGAATTAATGATGGTAAAGTAGCGACAGTAGAAAAATAGATATTTATAATATCTATATATAACGGTGGAGGTAATTGCATGGAAAGAGGTAGACTAATAGCATTAGAGGGTCCAGATGGTTCAGGAAAAACTACTCAAATAGAATTATTAGAAAAACATCTAAAACAATTAGGATATGAGGTAGTCAGAACAAGAGAACCTGGAGGCACGGAAATAAGTGAAAAAATCAGAGAAATAATATTAGACAATGATAATTCGAGTATGAGCTATATGTGTGAAGCGCTACTATATGCTGCTTCCCGTGCACAACTAGTTAGTGAAATTATAAAACCAGCTTTAAAAGCAGGTAAGATTGTAATATGTGATCGTTTTGTTTATTCTTCAATGGTATATCAAGGGATTGGAAGAGGACTTGGAATGGAAATAGTAAAAGACATTAATGAAGCAGCGCTCGGTGGACTTGAGGCGGATTTAATATTTATGATTACCATTCCTTATGAAGAAGGATTGAAAAGGAAGAAAAAGCAAAGAACTTTGGATAGGTTAGAAAATGGCGGAAATGAATTCCATAAAAAAGTTTTTGAAGGTTATTTAGACATTTGTAAAAAATATGATAAAATAGAAGTAATAGATGGCAATAGAGATATCTATGAAATACATAAAGATTTAATAGATGCCATTAAAAAAATAAAATTATAAAAGGATGGGATTTTATGAAACTAGTTATTGCAATAGTACAAGATGATGATGCAAGTGATTTAATAGAAGAAATAACAGATAAGGGTTTTAGGGTTACAAAACTAGCTACCACAGGTGGATTTTTAAAATCGGGAAATACAACACTATTAATAGGGATAGAAAAGGAAAAAGTAGATGAAGTTCTTGCTATTATAGAGGATATCTGTAAAGTAAGAAAACAAATAATAACATCACCTTCATCTGTAGCAGGGTCAACTGGAGTATATATGCCATTCCCTATCGAAGTGGATGCAGGTGGCGCGAATGTATTTGTAGTTGATGTAGATAAGTATCTAAAAGTGTAACTAACTAGGAGCAAGTATACTTATAAGTAGACAAGTATAATTATAAGTCTATACTTGCTCTTATGCATGGAGGGCTAAAATGAGTTTTGAAAGTATAATAGGTCATAACAGTATAAAAAATCAAATAAGTAAATCTATAAAATTAGATAAATTATCACATGCACATCTTTTAGTTGGAGAGGATGGAATAGGTAAAAGCATATTAGCTAGAAATATAGGGCTTAATATTTTAGGAGAAAATGAAGATAGGAAATATGTGGATTTGGTAGAATGGCGCATCGAAAAAAATAAGAGTACAATAGGGGTAAACTCTATAAGAACTTTAAACGAAGAAATCCATAAAAAACCTTATGAGGGCTATAAAAAAGTTATAATTATTTACGACGCTCATAAAATGACAGTACAAGCTCAAAATGCTTTTTTAAAAACAATTGAGGAGCCACCTAGAAATGTTACTATAATTTTGTTATGCGAAAATCTTGAGGTTATATTGGATACAATAAAATCCAGATGTCAAATACATAAACTAAAAAACTTAAGTGTAGATGAGATGGAAGAATTTTTAAAAATAAATTATACATACTTACCCGTGCAGGATATAAGAGTTATTATAGCTTTTAGTAATGGAATACCTGGTAATGCTGAAAAATTTATTTGTGATGAAAATTTCAAAAATATTAGAAATATTACCTTGGAAATATTGCTCATACTTAGCAAAGTTACTACTGAGGAATTAATCAAATATGAAAAAAAATTATCTGATCAAAAGGAAAATTTTGAGGAAATAATAACTGCATTTCTTTCATATATTAGGGATACTATAATATATAAAGAAATAGAAGAAGAAAACTTAATTATTAACATAGATAAAATATTGTCTATTAAAGAATTAGCTAATACATTTTCATTTAACAAATTAAATGGTATTATAAATATAATAAATGATACTAGAAAGAATTTAGATAGAAATGTTAACCCAGGGTTAACATTTGAAGTAATGCTATTTAAAATGCAGGAGGTTTAATATGGTTAAGGTAATAGGAGTACGATTTAAAAAAGCTGGTAAAATATACTATTTTAGTCCTAATGATATAAATATTCAAAAGGGCAATATGGTTATTGTTGAAACAGTAAGAGGAATAGAATTTGGAGAATGTGTTATTGGTATAAAAGAGATAAAGGAAGATAATATAGTGTCTCCTCTTAAATCTGTCATAAGAAAGGCTACCGATGGAGACGCAGAAAAAGACTCGGCAAATAAAAGAAAAGAAAAAGAAGCCTATGAAGTTTGTGTTGAAAAGATACATAAGCATGAACTTGATATGAAACTTATAGATGTAGAGTATACTTTCGATAATAATAAAGTTATTTTTTATTTTACAGCGGATGGAAGAGTGGATTTTCGTGAACTCGTAAAAGATTTAGCAACTGTATTTAGAACAAGAATAGAACTTAGACAAATAGGAGTTAGGGATGAAGCTAAAATGATTGGTGGGCTTGGACCATGTGGTAGGCCTATGTGTTGTTCAACTTTTTTAGGTGAGTTTGCGCCAGTATCTATAAAAATGGCAAAAGAACAAAATTTATCATTAAATCCTACGAAAATATCAGGTATTTGTGGTAGACTTATGTGCTGCTTAAACTATGAACAGGATACATATGAAAAAATAAGAAAAACACTACCTACCGTAGGGTCTATAGTTGATACTCCTCATGGAAGAGCAGAAGTTATTGGTAATAGTGTTGTAAAGGAAGCAGTTAAAATCAAGATAGAACTTAATGGTACGGATGAGGAAATAGTGGAAGTTAAAATTGAAGATTTAACTTTGATTTCTGGAAGCTATGAAGAGCCTGTTAGTGTTGAAGATGTTAAATTAGAGTTAGCTGAGAATAGCGAAGATTCATATATAATAAAAGAATTATTTAAAGAGAACTAGGGGGATAAATATGAAGGCGGTTATAAAAATTTTCAATATGAGTACTTCAAAAGATATTAGTAATGTTAATTTAGCAATATCGAATAATCAAGGAGTAATTGCTTGTGGAATAAACAGTGAAAGTAAAGAAGTAGAAATAATATATGATGATTATTTTATTTCACTTCAAAATTTAATTGATTCTATTGAAGACGCCTGCTATACAGTTATAGAAAAGACCAGAGATTAAATCTCTGGTTTTTTCTATAGTTAAGGTAATCATAAAAGTAGTTATTTGAATATGCTTCTTAAAATTGGAGATAATAACTTCGAGAGGAGGCGTAAAACATGAAGAAAGTAGCGGTACAAAAGGGATTGAATCCAATTAAAAATTATTTAATTGAGGAAGGGTATGCAGTCAAAGAATTTGATAATAGAAAAAAAAATGCAGGGAATTTTCTCAATAGGTATGATGCAGTTGTTGTTACAGGTGAAAATCAAAATATTATGGGGACGCAGGATACTATATCAAGCACATCAATTATAGATGCCACTGGAATGACAGTTGAAGAAGTGAAAAATCAAATAGAAAATTCTAATAGAATATAAAAATTAATATATAAAGACTGTTAACTTGTATTATAAGGTTGGCAGCCTTATTTTTTTGTTAAATTCAAATTAAATGTATGAGACTAATAAATTGTGTCAATAATTTAAATGTAAATCATTTACTAATAATTATGAAAGGGGTTTTAAATATGAGAATGAAAAAAGGATTAATTACAATATCTACTATAGCGATAGTAATCTTAGGAGTATTTTTTGCTGTAAGGTTTATAGGATCAGGAGATGATACTGCAAAAGAAAAAACGCCAGATAAAAGTGTAGTACAAACAGACAATTCAATAATTGAGAGCAATACTCAGACATTAGCAAATGAAAATGATGAGAGTAATATAAGTTTGAATGAAATGCAAAATGAAGTTGAAGATATTCAAGTGGCAAACAGTAATGAATTGGATGAAGTTTATATTAATGACAAAACTAATGTTGGAATTTATACTGTTAAAAAGAATGATACAGTATTTGGTATAGTGAGCGCACATATGCCTAGCCATGATATAAATGAGATTCTTAATTTTGTTAAAGATAGAAATAATATGGATGAATCTTATAAAATTGCTGAAGGTGACGAAATAATAATTCCTTATGAAAAAGCGATTGAAACAGCAACAGTTCCAGTTTCGGATGCTAAAACTACTGAATACACTGTAAAAAATCAAGATACATTAACATCGATTGCTAAAAATATTATGCCTACTTATGGTGTGAAAGAGGCTATAGAAGTTTTAAAAGAAACAAATGGAATTACTGATGAGAATGATATTAAAGAGGGCTCCGTTATTAATATTCCAAAATAATAGCTATAAGAGAAGAAGTGTAATTTGAGATAATCAAACTACGCTTCTTTTTTTATAATATAAGCTTAAATTTTGAGTATTTTCATTTTGCTACTTTCAGCAAAAATAAAATCACCATCCAAAGTAAGTAAATATTCTATTTTGTTAAACTCGGCAGTAGCCATATGAAAAGCATCATTCACTGATAGTAAGTTTTCGCACATGATTTTTTTAACTAGGGGCATACACTCTTCAGAAATATTTACATATTTAATATTTATAATCTTTTCAACTTCTGAAATTATTTCTACAGACTTATTGTAATAGATTTTCAATAAATTTCGTTTTGAAGAATTTTTAGAAATATTATCAAAATATCTTTTATACGGAATATGAATAAGTCTGTCCTCTCTCTTTTGTTTCAATATTTTTGTATCATGTCGGCTAAAGCTATTTGTAATATATCTAATATTTTCATTTGAGTTATAAGGTTTAGTATTGGTTATTCTACACTGAATATCACTAATGAATAACTTATAAAGTATTTGGTTTAAAACTTCTGCAAACACCATACTGCTTATATAATATTCGCAGCTTCGCTCAGAAAGTAGTTTTAGGCATGATAAACATTCACTATGCTTAATATCATCATCATATATTAAGCTTAGTAGGAAAGATGCGTCTAGTAATACAGAACTTTTATTAAAAACTATATTTTTAAAAGGATATAATATTAATTCCATTTTAAACCTCATTACAATCAATTATTTTATAGTTAATATATATTCATAAGTGTTTGCTAATAGTATTTTTATCATGTATTTATTGTTTATAAAAAAAACATTTTAGTGATTCTATTGATTTTGTAATAAAAATTAAGGTATACTTCTTTTATTGTTATGTATATAGTAGACGTAAAGTTCATAGGAAGGAGCGGTGCAATGAATTTTTTAAGAGACAATGAAACTTTAGATGATCTTAATATAAAGGGAATTCATGTTATTCAAAAAAAAAATGCTTTTAGGTTTGGTGTGGATGCTGTACTGCTGGCTAATTTTGCAAAAGTAAGAAAAAATGCTAAAATTGTTGATTTATGTACTGGTACGGGTATAATACCTTTTATATTAGCAGGTAAAACATATGCAAGTGATATAATTGGTGTGGAAATTCAACAAGAATTTGTAGATATGGCAAATCGTTCGATTCAGTATAATAAATTGGAGCATAGGATTAAATTTATAAACGGAGATCTAAAGGATATAGAACTTATTAAAAAGATTCCTAAAGTGGATATTGTTACAGTTAATCCCCCCTATAAACTTCGTAATTCAGGATTAATAAATTTAAATGATAAGAATGCTATAGCAAGACATGAGATTCTGTGCACATTAGAAGATGTGATTATTTCATGTAGAATTTTACTTAAGGATAATGGACGGCTATATATGGTACATAGACCAGACAGATTAGTTGATATTTTATGCACTATGAGGAAACATAGAATTGAACCTAAACGTATAAGAATGGTGCATCCTAGTGTAAATAAGGCGCCTAATATTGTACTCGTTGAGGGGCAAAGGGATGGAGGAACTTTTTTAAAGTGGGAGCCACCGCTATATGTTCACAATGAAGATGGTAGTTATACTCAGGAAATTGTTGAAATGTATAATTCGAATGGAATTTAATGGTAATTAACCTAAAGCTAGAGGGATAAATGCAAATATTACAGTAAAGGATGATAATAATGGCAGGAAAATTATACTTAGTACCAACTCCAATAGGGAATTTAAAGGATATTACACTGAGGGCATTAGAAGTATTACAAAATGTAGATCTAATAGCAGCAGAAGACACAAGACAAAGTTTAAAACTCTTAAATCATTTTAATATAAAAAAAACTCTTATAAGTTATCATATGCATAATGAACAAGGGAAAAGTGAAAATATAATTAATCAGGTAAAAGAAGGTAAAAACATAGCTATAATTAGTGATGCGGGTTCACCGGGAATATCAGATCCTGGAAGTGTAATAGTCGCAAAGTGTATAGAACAGAATATAGAATTCGTAGTGCTACCTGGAGCCACAGCTATTACTACTGCGCTTGTGTATTCAGGAATGGATACTACAAAATTTATATTTAGAGGATTTTTACCTAGGGAAAACAAAGAAAGAAAGCCTATTATTGATGATTTGTTAGATAGGAGTGAAACACTAATTTTCTACGAGGCGCCACATAGACTTTTAAATACTTTAGAATTTTTATATGAAAATGTTGGTAACAGGAAAATATCCATGTGTAGAGAACTTACAAAGTTGTATGAAGAAATAATTAGGCTTACTTTAGAAGAAGCTATAGAATACTATAAAAAGAACTCTCCAAGGGGAGAATATGTATTGGTAATTGCAGGTAAAAGTAAGGAAGCTATAGATAAAGATGAAAAAGCTAAGTGGGACATGATGACGATACAGGAACATATTCAAAAATATATGGATGAAGGAATAAATAAAAAGGATGCAATGAAAAAGGTTGCAAAGGATAGACATATGCCTAAATCAGAAATATATAAGCACTCATTAAACATTTAACAATTTTTTAGTATTATTGGTAATAAATTATCCTATAAATACAATAACAGTAAAGTTTATGGTAATTTGTGTAAAAAAACATAATATATCTAAAAAGTTTACAAGTTTTCTTATGTTTTTCATTGAGATTTGCTATAAAGTAGTGGTATAATAAAAACGTTGATTTAAAAATGTTTAAATTACATATATTTTTTGATTCGGGGGGTATTTCTAATGCGTAATAAAATAATATCATTGATAGTAACAATTGGACTAGCTACTACAATAAGTATGCAGGTAATGGCAGATCCATTATCAGATCAACTAAAAAGTCAAAAGACTCAACTTGAAATGCAAAATAATGCATATAAGCAAGCACAAAATAATGTTCAAGATATAGAAAATTCAATTGAAAAACTAGATCACGATATGGAAATGCTTTACATAGAAGTGGATAATACAAAAATTAAAATTGGGGAAACTGAGAAAAAGATAGTAAAAACAATAAAAGATATACAAGTTGCAGAAGAGAATATTAAAGAAGAAGAAGACTTATTTAATAAAAGAGTGCGAACTATGTATATGAATGGTGCGGATAGCTATTTAGAAATACTATTGGACTCTAAGGGAATAGAAGACCTTATGTCAAGAGTGGATAACATCAAAAAAATAGTAGAATATGATAATAAAGTCATCGCAAAATTAAACAATGAAAAGATAAAAATTGTAAATCAAAAAGCTGCACTTGAAACTGAAAAGATTAATCTGGTAGAATTAAAAGCTGAAAATGAGAAGAAAATAGTAAGCCTTAAAGAAAAAAGGGAAGCACAAACTAAATTAATTGCAGAAGCTAATAAGCAAGAACAATTATACTCTGGTAAAATTACTGATGCTCAGGCTACAGTAAATGCTACTATGAAGCAAATACAACAGATAAGAGATAGTGCACCTAATTATTCTGTATCTAGAGGGGCAACATCAATTAGCTCTAATGCGATAGTTGCTTATGCTACTAATTTTTTAGGGACACCTTATGTTTGGGGTGCGAATGGTCCTAATTCTTTTGATTGTTCTGGTTTTACGGTATATGTATTTAGGCATTTTGGAATTTCGTTAACTCGTACTACATACACACAGATTACACAAGGGTCATATGTATCAAGAGACAATTTACAGCCAGGAGATTTAGTTTTCTTTGGAACAGGTACACCACATCATGTGGGGATATATGTAGGTAATAACTCGTATATTCATGCACCTCATACTGGTGATGTAGTTAAAATATCTGCACTTACAAGAAGTGATTACCTTAGTGCAAGAAGAGTTAGATAATTTTAATATGGACAGGCTATATTTTATAGCCTTTTTTTTTGGGGTAAATTATAATAATGTATTTTTTCATAAGCAAAAAAAGGGAATCCTATAATTATAGGATTCCCTTTTTTTTATTTGATTCTTATTAAAATTTTTCTTGTTTAAGATGGTCTAGACATGGAGTACATATGTTCTTACCTCTGTAGTTAACTACGTCTTTAACCTCTCCACAAAAAATACAAGCTGGTTGATATTTTTTAAGTACAATCATTTCACCATCAACATAAATTTCTAAAGCATCTTTTTCTGCAATTTCTAAGTTTCTTCTAAGTTCTATTGGGATAACGATTCTTCCAAGTTCATCTACTCTTCTTACAACGCCTGTTGATTTCATAATAAATCCTCCTTAGGATAACAATTTTCGACATATTAGTATTAAAATATTTATAAAAATTACATTTAAGTAAAACTTTATTATAGATTAATTAAGTTAATATTACAAAATTAATATTTAATTCCATCTTTATTTAATATACTACCATATAATACAAATGTCAACATCTTTTTATAAAAATGCAAAATTTCAAATACTAAATTTTACTGATAATATTAACATTATAAATTTAATATATAATTATAAAAAAGATAACTAAACCCGTTGAAATCAGCATATAAATTACTTTTAAATCATAGAATTGCCTAAAAAATAAAATAGCTATTTTATGGGATTGTATAAAAATAAATGTCGAAGGGTTGTACTTTTGATTTGGATATTCTACAATATTAAATTTGATTTTTGGATTATAGAAAAAAGCATTTATTGCTACAGTTTAAAAAAATTAAAACAATAGAAGAATGTCGGAAATAACTTGTAATAGGTTTATATGTACCTTATAATAAGGATATAAAGTATTTTATTTAAAATATTAATTAATGGAAGGTGATACACTATGGACAAAACTAAATCTGTTTTAGAAAATATAAGTTTGCTGGCAAAAGAAATATCAGAAAACAGCATAATTCCATATGAGGAATTACCGCAGTATGATTTATTTTTGTCTCAAGTTATTGATTACTTAAACGATAGATTTGACTCTGACAATTACACTAATAATATAGTACAAAATTATATAAAAAGTGAGGTTATATCAAAGCCAGAGGATAGCAAAAAAAGAGGATATACAAAATTGCATCTAGCACAATTGGTCTTACTTAGTTATATGAGGCCAATACTTACATCTGAAGAAATTAAAAAAGTTTTTAGGTTGGCCTTTAATGAAATCAATGATAGAGACGATGATATTATTCCATGGGAAAAGTCATATAAAATTTTTTCGGATATACAAAAAGAAAGCTTTGATGATTTTGTAAATAAAGAGGTTTATGATAAATCAAAATTACAAAAAATAATTGATGTATTAGATTTAAAAGAAGCAGATAAGGAAAGAATAGAATTATTTTTGGTAGTAATGACATTAGTGTCTCAAGCAAGTGCCATAAAAAAATTAGTTCAAAAAATTGTACGTGATTATGAAAATTAGAAAAGGATCACTATTATAAAAATAGTGATCTTTTTTATGTCTATTCCATATTATAAATTTTAGTATCTTTTTTTAACAAGAACTTTCTGAAGTACCTGAAGTCAAGACTTTAAAGGATTCTCCAAAAATACTTTTTACATACATGATTTTTGTGTCTTCAAAAACAAAAGAAGACTCCTTATCTACTATAAAGTTTATTCCGCTTACTGATTCTAAAATATCATCATCTTGTTGTTCATCCAGAACAACACCTAATATTGGGCCTCCTCAACCAAAACCTTTTATAAGTAATCTAACCGAAGATTTATTTTTTTGTAAAAGTTGTTTACTTAAAGCTTTTTTAGTACTATCATCAAAAGAAATGTTCATATATTATCCTCCTTATACCCGTGTGGGGTATTCTGTATATTATTATTATATATGTTTATTATTATTATGTCAAACAAATCATAAAAATATAAATAAAGTTTTATAAAATTTATTCACTAATTATATATAATTATACAATTAACATAGAGATTTTTTATATATTTAGTAATAATATAAAGAATTTAAATAAATCGGTATGAAATGGTTAGAATACTTATGCAAGTAAGATTAAATTGCATTGGTTGACAACGATTGTATAAGAGAATAGTATAAAAATAAAGATTAAAACATAAAATTTTTAATTAATGCATTGGAGGGTATAATTATGAAAATAGTATTAGCACTGGGTGGAAATGCACTTCAATCGAATCCTAAAGACAAAAGTCCTGAGGGTCAACTTAAGACCTGTAAAGAAACAGCTAAATCAATAGTTGATCTTATAGATGATGGCCATAGGGTATCTGTAGTTCATGGAAATGGACCTCAAGTAGGCCAAATTGTTGCAGCAATAGAAGATGCTCAAAAGGTTGATGATGGTAATGTACTCTTTCCCTTTGATGTATGTGGAGCTTTTTCACAGGGCTATATAGGATACCATCTTCAAAATGCTATAGGTGAAGAATTAAGAAATAGAAGTATAGATAAAACAGTAGGAACTATAGTGACTCAAGTAGTAGTTGACAAGGATGATGAAGGTTTTCAAAATCCGACTAAACCAATAGGTTCTTTTTATACAAAATCTGAAGCTGAAAAGCTGGAAAAAGAACATGGTTATATAATGAAAGAAGATGCTGGTAGAGGATATAGAAGAGTTGTTGCATCCCCAAAACCTATTGATGTTATCGAAAAGGATTTAATAAAAGAGCTAGTTGATATGGGAAATATTATAATATCTTGTGGAGGAGGCGGTATTCCTGTTATTCGTGAAGGTGGAATTGTTAAGGGCGTTGCAGCAGTTATAGATAAAGATTTTGCAGCTGAAAAACTTGCGGAAATACTTGATGCTGACGTGCTTTTAATATTAACAGGAGTAGATAGAGTTTGTGTAAACTATAATAAGGCGAATCAAAAGGAGCTAAAGCAAATTACTCTTGATGAACTTAATAGTTATATTTCTGAAGGGCAATTTGCTCCTGGTAGTATGCTTCCAAAGGTTGAAGCTTGTAAAAAATTCATAATGAAAAGTAAGGATAAAACAGCAATTATAGCATCGCTTTCAAAAGCAAAAGAAGCATTAAAAGGTATGTCTGGAACTAAAATAGTATATTAATAAATATAGGAGGGCAGATGAACATGATTAACAAAAAAATTAATGTTTATTCAGAAATTGGGAATTTAAAGACTGTTCTTATACATAGACCTGGAGAAGAAATTGAAAATTTAATACCGGAATATTTAGAAAGGCTTTTATTTGATGATATTCCATTTTTAAAGGTAGCTAGGCAAGAGCATGATAATTTTGCAAGGATATTGCAGGAGAATGGTGTAGAAACACTGTATCTAGAAAATTTAGCTGTTGAGGCAATAAAAGAGTCATCAGTCAAGGAACTATTTTTAAATGAGGTAATTGAGGAATGTGGTATAAACGAGACTGGAATAATAACATCTTTAAAAAGATACTTATATTCATTGACTGAAAAGGAAATGATAAATAAGGTGATGGCAGGAATAAGAAAAAAAGAAATAGATATCATAGAACATTATGATGAATACCCGTTTATAATGGATCCTATGCCAAATCTATATTTTACACGTGATCCTTTTGCATGTATTGGAGATGGAGTAAGTCTAAATTCTATGAAAACAAAAACTAGAAGGCGCGAAACAGTTTTTGCTAAATATATTTTTAAATATCACCCAGAACTTAAGGATTCAGGTATTAATTTGTGGTACGATAGAGATGAGGTATATAATATTGAAGGTGGAGATGAATTAATTTTATCAAATGAAGTTATAGCAGTTGGTCATAGTGAGAGAACTGATAAAGAAGCAGTCTTGTCTATGGCTAAGAATATATTTGAAAAAGGAGGAAGTTTTAAAACAATCCTAATTTTTCATATACCTAAAACTAGAGCATTTATGCATCTAGATACTGTGTTTACAATGATTGATTATAATAAATTCACTGTTCATCCTGGAATAGAAGGTAAGTTAAAAGTAACAGCAATAACTTATGACCATAAAAACAAAGAATTAATACCCAAAGAAGAAGAAGGGAGTTTAGAAAAAATACTCTCTAGTCATTTGAAAAAAGATATTACCTTAATACGGTGCGGAGGAGGAGATAAGGTTATATCGGGAAGAGAACAATGGAATGATGGTTCTAATACACTAGCTATATCTCCTGGCACCGTAATAACTTATGAGAGAAATTATGTTACCAATGAGATTTTAGATAAAAATGGCATAAAGGTACTTCAAATGCCTTCTGGTGAGTTATCGAGAGGTAGAGGTGGCCCTAGATGCATGTCTATGCCATTCTATAGGGAAGATTTAATATAAAAAAAGCAAAGATAAGAGAGGGGATTTATTATGTTTAACTTAAGAAATAGGAATTTTTTAACACTTATGGATTTTTCACCAAAAGAAATAAATTATTTTCTTGATTTAGCTAGAGATTTAAAAAGGGCTAAATATGCAGGTACAGAACAGCAGAAATTAAAGGGCAAAAACATTGCTCTAATATTTGAAAAAAGTTCTACACGAACAAGATGTGCCTTTGAAGTAGGTGCACTAGACCAAGGAGCACATGTAACTTACCTTGGACCTACAGGCACTCAAATTGGCAAAAAAGAGTCAGTAGCAGATACAGCGAGAGTTCTTGGGAGAATGTTCGACGGGATAGAATATAGAGGATATGGTCAAGAAGTAGTTGAAGAACTAGCAAAATATGCAGGAGTACCTGTATGGAATGGGTTAACAACAGAAGATCACCCAACACAAATTCTTGCAGATTTCTTAACTATAAAAGAACACTTTCAAAAACCATTAAATGAAATCAAATTTGTTTATACTGGAGATGGTAGAAATAATATGGCAAATGCTCTTATGATAGGTGCTGCTAAAATGGGTATGGACTTTAGAATAGTTGCTCCAAATTCATTATTACCTGAAGAAGCACTAGTTAGTAAATGTAGAGAGGTAGCTGCTACGACAGGAGCAAAAATTACTATTACAAGTGATGTAGCACAGGGAGTAAAAGATGCAGACGTTATATATACTGACGTTTGGGTTTCAATGGGAGAAGCAGATGAAGTTTGGCAGCAAAGGATTAATATATTAAAACCATATCAAGTTAATAGTGAAATGATGGGACTTACTGGTAATAAAGATACTAAATTTATGCACTGTCTACCAGCATATCATGATTTAAAAACTGGAGTTGGTAGAGATGTATTTGAAAAATTTGGGATGAATGGTGTTGAAGTTACAGATGAAGTATTTGAAAGTGAAGCTTCTATAGTATTTGATGAAGCAGAAAATAGAATGCATACTATAAAAGCAGTTATGGTAGCAACACTAGGTAATTAATATAGATTTAAAAAAAGAAACTTTTAGGGTAACTCTGAAAGTTTCTTTTTTTTATCTGTATTATAAAACATAAGAAAAAATTTAATAAAATTTTAGCATAAATATGATTCTAGTATAATATTTATTAATTCATAGTTAATAATTATAAAAGGGGTAGATGTTTATGTTAAATAAGATACCAACACTAATTTATGATATTTCTGGGGATAAAGTAGATGTTATGAATTATACAAAAGTATTTTTTGTAAGCAAAAATAAGGAAGGTTATGTACTTCATGTAGAACAACATGATAGAGTTACATCTATAAATGAGTTTGATTTAGAAAAAAAGGGAGACAAGTACTGTTGTACTAGGAAGTTATTTAGTTAACTAAAACAATATATTTGTAGTATAATTAAATTGTAACAATTATTTATAAAACAGGCAAATTATTAATAATTTGTACACCATTTATTATAATAAATGGTTTATAATTTTATTAGATAACTATGATAAATGTTTTATGTTTGGAGAAAGATATGTCTATTTACATTATGAATAGCATTATAATAACAATAAATAGATACAGGGGGTAAAATATGCTAAGCCAGAGAGAGAAAGCAGTGGTTTTAGAAAATTTTGCAGCAGAAAACCAACCTATAGAAATAATTAATGAATTAAATGATGGACAATCTGGCGCAGCAGTATATACTGTGGAATTTGGAGAATCACGAAAACTCGGAGTTATGAAAATACAAGAAGTAAATGAAACTGGACTACATAATAGAGCATTTTTACAGGCTAGAGAAAATTCTGTTGAAGGATTTATCCCTAAAATCATTGATGAGGTTGAAATTCAATGTAAAAATGATTCAAGGAGATTCGGCGTGCTATATGAACTGGGGGGAGACACTGTACTAGGAATCAAAACCCTTAAATATTCACTGGAAAATGAATTAGCATTAGTTAAGCAAACGTCAGAGCAAGTAGCAAAATTTTTATATACTTGGAACAGACCTTATACCTCTGAAATTAAATCGCCCATTGATATTGTGAAAAGCTCCTTAGGTTACAGATTTATGGATGCAAAACTTGTAAAGGCTTTTGAAACATTGATGATTGATGAAGATAAAAAATGGTTAGTTATTGATGGAGTTGACAAGTTTTTCCCGAACCCTTATAAATTCTTTACAGATGAAGCGGTATGGAACGGTAACGAGATTAAATATCTGGATTCTTGCATACATGGAGACTTTCATGGAGGCAACGTAATTGTTTCAGTTAAGAAGCCCTCTATTATTGACTTTGGAACTTATCAAGTTCATAGCAATATATTCTATGATACAAGGTATTTAGAATTACATTCACTAATGGATTATTTGAAATTTGATAACAATAAACAAAGAAAATTTTGGATTAGTTTATGTGAAGAATTAACAAGGAATGTAAAGTATGTTGATATACCCGATGGAGAAGGGGCTAGTATACTTAGAGATATAATACCTGAACTCAGACACGGTATAGATTATTTGCTCTCAGATTCTAGAAATAAATTATATGAGCCATCTTTTTATTTAGCTGGAGTCTCAGCAGGCTTAAATTTTCTTCGTAAGACAAATGATGAAAATAAAAGAATGGCAGCAATGATTTACACAATGTATAATTTAAGAGCTGTTTTAAAGCATGAACTTATAGGGCTATATAATCCTAGTCTTTCTTCAAGTACTAGTGTTGGATGGTTTTTAGATGAAACTTCAATGAGTGAGTATTTAGATGAGGATTTAATATATAAGATTGATGAAAAGGCATATCATATTTCCGGTATAATAAAAAATAAATCTATAGAACTTACGGTTGAACCTATTATAAATTTGAGTAGTGGAAAGGTTAAATCATTAGAAATACTGGTTAGGGATTCAAGACTAGAATTTTTTCCGGATGAAATGTTTGAAAAAGCTAGACTTACAGGGGACTTAGAAAATCTTACTATGCTAGCTTGTGATAAATTAGTTAATTACCTAGATAAACTTGGACCGTTTATTGAAGATGGATTATTCTTTAAAATTCAATCTGATACAACAAGACATACTATTAAAAAAGTTATAAAGAAATTGAAAGGTACAAATTTAGTTTTAGAGATAATGCAACGTATACCAAGAAGTGCATTTTGGCGTAATTTTGCTAATGAACTAAAATTCAAATTAGCTATGGATAACTATGGAGAAGGTAATTCTAATATGGTGGAATTAATAAAGATGAAGCCACATTTTATAAGAATTTCTCAAGAAATAGTAAAGGATGTTGAAAAAGATGAAATAAAGGTATTAATGGTAGATCATTTGGTTAAAATGGGTAGGAAAACCGGTATGAAAATTATAGCTGAGGGAATACGAACTTTAGAAGAAAAGGAAAAATTAGTGGAACTAGGAGTTGAATATGGTCAAGGCACATATTTTTCTTCCGCAATGCTTATTGACCATGCAGATTATGAAATTTGGGAACAAGGATTTTAGAGTTTAAGGACATTTCGCTTATAAGAAATGTCCTTATTTTTTATTTAAGTAAAATCATATAATCTTATTTTAAAAGGCATATGGCATTTGAAGAAATCCCCTCTAGATGCCCAGTGAAGCCAAGGCCTTCCTCTGTAGTAGCTTTAATATTAATTTTATCTATAGGTAAATCTAGTGCAGATGCAATGTTTTTTACCATATAGGGTATATATGGAGCCATTTTAGGTGTTTGTGCAATTATTGTAGCGTCGATATTTTCAATTAGATAATTTTTTTCAGTTATTAAACTGCCTACATGCTTAAGTAAAACTAAGCTAGAGATGTCTTTATATTTAGTGTCAGTATCAGGAAAATGCTTCCCAATGTCTCCTAGGGCTGCGGCACCTAGAAGAGCATCCATAATAGCATGAATGAGAACATCAGCATCTGAATGGCCGAGTAAACCCGTTTTGTGTGGTATGGTTATCCCACCAAGTATTAAATTCTTATCTTTAACTAATTTATGAACATCGTATCCCATTCCAATTCTCAAGTTAATTACCTCTTTTCAATTTAATTTATAAATATGTTAAGCCTTACGTAAATACATTGACATGATTATATGCCTAATATAGCATTTCATAGGCAAGTAATCAAGAAATTTTATTATGGCGAAACTATGCAAATAATTAACAAGAATATAATTATATGTTAACTGGGATGGATATATATGATATAATATCTTAGACATATCAAAATATAGAAAATGGTTGGTGGGAATGTTATGAAAAAAAGTTATATTGGAATACTTCTTATGATTATAGGAGCGGCAATAATTATCTCTGCACTATCTATGAGATACGAGGCTAATAAAGAACAAAAGAACATGATTCAAGAGTTTAAGGAAAGCATTCAAAAGACTGATGAGAAGTTAGGGGATGCTGAAAATGCGAATATTAAAGAAAAAAAGCCTTCAGATAATAAATTAGGTACCATCGGAATTATTGCAATTCCTAAAATTGATGTAAATGTAGCTCTTAGTGAAGGTATTGATACGGGAATATTAAAATATGCAGTGGGGCATTTTACTGGAACACCAATGCCTGGTGAGAAAGGTAATACTTGTATTGCAGGGCATAGAAGCTATACATATAATCAATATTTTAATAGACTAGATGAGTTAGGTATAGGCGATATAATAATAGTTACTACAAGGGCTGGTGAGTTCAAATATGAGGTTTATGAAAGTAAGGTTGTAGAGCCAGAAGAAATATCGGTTTTAGATAATACAGAAGGAGCAGAAATAACATTAGTTACCTGCACTCCTATAAGAGTAGCCACTCACAGGCTTATAGTAAAAGGGAAATTAGTGGTAAAATAAGTAAAAAGTTATTAACATGTTATCAACAAAACTGTGGATAATGTGCATAACTTAATGAATTAATTTTACAATATCGTATTTAAAATACAAGCTTTAATAACGGAACAATCAAATTAGCTGTGAATTTAATCCGTTAACATAGATTTAACAGGTTATCCACAACAAAGCTGTGGATAATGTGTATAAGTATTCAATAGTATATAATTATTTCTGAAAAACATACATAATTCAATACAAATGTGGATTAGTAAATTTTAATGTGTACAATTTGTGATTCTAAATGAAAAATATTGTAATAACGAATGAAATATACTATTATTTAACATCTGAGCATTATAATCACTAAAATAAAAGGGACTAGTTATAATACAAAGCATAATTATTATTATCTAAGATTAACAAGTTATCCACAATTTCTGTGTGTACAATGTGGATAACATTATAAAAATGCATTATTTTGAACCATCTTCTGTTTTAATTGAATCAATAACTAACTCATTAATAAAGGTTAGTTCGTTATGCGTTAAATATCTCCATTTTCCAAGAGGCAAATTATGGATAGATACATTCATGATTCTAAGCCTCTCAAGTCTTACAACGGCATAGCCTAAATACTCACACATTCTTCGTATTTGACGATTAAGGCCTTCTGTTAAAACTATTCTAAAAACATATTTGCTTTCTTTTTTAATAAAACACTTTTTAGTTATAGTCTGGAGCATAGGTATGCCATTTGCCATGTTTTTTATAAAATCAGGAGATATTGGTTTATCCACAGTAACAATATATTCTTTTTCATGGTTATTACCTGAACGTAAAATTTTATTTACAATATCTCCATCATTAGTTAGAAAAATAAGACCTTGGGAAGGTTTATCAAGACGACCAATAGGGAAAATTCTTTTTGGGAAATTTATAAAATCGATAATATTACCCTTAACCTTATGTTCTGTAGTACAGGTTATTCCCACAGGTTTATTGAAAGCTAAGTAAACTAATTCTTCCTTGGGTTTTAATGGTTTACCGCTTATTTTAACGTAATCAGCATCTGATACCTGAGTACCCATTTCTGGAATTTTGCCATTTACAGTGACTTTACCTTCCTGGATCATTTTATCCGCACAGCGCCTAGAGCAAAAACCTGTTTCACTTATAAATTTATTTAATCTTGTTTTCGAACCACTATCTTCATAGGGGGAAATAGTATTTTTTCTTTTTTCATTTTGAGTGTTTTTCATTTCGCACCGTCCTTTGGAATTATATTAAAATTATGTTGAATAATCCATATTATATGGTAGTATAGTTGTATAAGCAAAAAAATAGAATTTAATTGGACAAGTTGTTTATAATCAAAGCCCCATTTTATATAATTATATTAAATAATTATTCAAATATAAAGTAAAATCATAAATTAAATTTTTGTGCTTATAGATAAGAATTTGATTAAACCGCTTTAGTGGGTTTTGTAATAAGATATAGGGGGAGAATAATTTTATGAATAAAAATTTAAGCAAGTTAAGTTTATTTCTAATAATTTTGGGTAGTTTGTTGCTATTTATTCCAAATACAGTTATAGCAACCGCAAGTCCTATTCAAATGGAACACAAAGCAAATGTAGCAACTAACAAAGTGTGGGAAATCAAGTTTAATCGACCAATAATGGTGGACAATCTTAGTGCAAGCGTTAGGATTTTTAATCCAATAGGAATTAGCGTAGCACCAAAAAAAATATCTTATTACAAGGATATCATAACAATAGAACCACCAGCTTTAGGATACTTAGCTGGACAAACTTATTCAATGCAAATTTACGAGATTATAAAGGACTTAAATGGTACATCACTTAAAACAGCTGTAACTATGAGTTTTACTATAGCTGTGCCAGCTAAGGGACAGTTACAAGATGTAGGAAATGCGAAATATATTTATCAACAATATGATAATACATTAAGTCAAATTTCAGAAATTCAAAGCAAAGTAAGCCCCATTAATAGTGTAGCGAATTACTCCTTAAATGCTAGTAGTAAAGATATTTATGAATATTTGAATCCTAAAAATTTTGAATATCATGAATATGCTCCATATCAATTTTTAAAGTTAAATTATATTGATGGAATTAGTGAAGCAGATCTTGATAATGTATTAAAAGGAAAGGGAATATTAGATGGACAAGGGAAAACATTTTTAGATGCTTGCGAGTTAAATGATGTAAACCCAGCATATATTGTTGCACATGCTTTATTAGAAACTGGTAATGGGAATTCTGCATTAGCTACAGGGTACGAGGTAGATGAAGTTGATGGAAAACCAGTAGAACTTAAAAAGACATATAATATGTTTGGTATAGGCGCTTATGATAAAGGTGCAAACAAATTTGGTTCGGAAAGAGCATATAAATTGGGTTGGTTTACTCCAGAGGAAGCTATAGAAGGTGGAATAGAATTTGTCTCTAACGACTATATAAATAAAAGTACCGGTAAACAAAATACATTATATAAAATGAGATGGAATCCAGAACACCCTGCAACTCATCAATATGCAACAGACATAGCTTGGGCATATAAGCAAAGTTCTAGAATAAAAGATCTTATGGACAAATATACAAATGTACAATTAGAATTTGAAATACCGCAATATAAATAATTCTAAGGGTATCCTGAAAAGGGTACCCTTATTCAATTAGAGCTTTTCCGTTATTATTAATAATGACTTTGAAATTATGTGTATTAGCATAGTCTTTAAATTTAGTTACGTCTATGGGAGTATTATTTTTATTATCAACAATAAATATAGATATTTTAAAACCATCATCCGCATGTGCTTTAGTTAGATATTTTTGCTTAATAGATTCATCTAGAATTAAATGCAAGGCTTCATCTAAGGATTTATGTGTTAAATCCAAATCTTTTTCCATCTTAAAGCCACCAGAAGTAACACCTTGAACGTTTTTAATTTCTCCAGAGCCGTTTATATCCAGCTTTAAAGTGCAATTCATATCTACTATAACGGAAAAATTATATCTATTATCTAAATATAATTTTCTAGCTGAGAATGTAAGTAATATAACACATATGATTAATAAGAAATATTTCCAAAGGGCAAGGCGTTTGAACTCTTCACCAGCATATAGTTCTCCGATTACTGGTTCAGAACTATGTTTGAGAAGGGTTACAAATTCTTGATTCACGGTTATGATATATACTTTATCTTTGTCTACATTGATTACTTTTCCAGCTTTTCGCATAAAGGCACCTCTTTCAATATGATAATTTGTTATTGATCCTTGACATATAGTCTAAACATATGAGAACTAAGTTAAAAGGCTGAGAATTTACTCTCAGCTTTTTTTGTCATTAGAGCATAGGAGAAAGTAATCTTGAAACAGATTCCTTAAATTTAACAGGGACACTTCGATTAATATATTTTTCTGTAGTTAGTTCGTCACAAAATTTTAGGTCGTCAATGAAAAAATCTTCTAATTTTTTAGTTATATCTTTATCATATATAAAAGCATTAATTTCAAAGTTTAAAGTAAAGCTTCTAATATCTAGATTAGCGGTACCAACAGAGCTTATAGATTCATCAATAGAAATAAATTTACTATGAAGAAAGCCCTTAGTGTATGTATAACACTTGACGCCGGAATCTAATAGCTCTCCCATATAGGAGGTAGATGCCCAATATACAAAGGGATGATCTGGTTTGCTAGGTATCATTATACGCACATCGACTCCAGACAAGGAGGCTATTTTTAAAGCTTCCAATATGCTGTCGTCTGGAATAAAGTATGGAGTTTCTATATAAATGTTTTTTTCAGCTTTGCTAATCATTTTTAAATAACCATTTTTAACAGAATTAAAAGTGGAATCAGGACCGCTTGAAACCATTTGAAGACCTGTATTTCCAATGTAAGTTCTATGAGGGAAATACCTATCATCAAAAACAGAGTTTTCATTTGCCGCAAATCTCCAGTCCATTAGGAAGTGAAGTTCCAGTGCGTCAATTGCATCACCTTGTATAAGTAAATGCGTATCTCTCCAAAAACCGAATTTTTTAGAAAGTCCTAAGTATTCATCCCCAATATTAAAACCGCCAATAAAGGCATATTTACCATCAATAGTGACTATTTTACGATGATTTCTAAAATTTACCCTAAGGTTTATATACGGAAGAAAGGGTGGAAAGAAAATTGCGATTTTTCCGCCAGCCTTGATTAGAGGAGAAAAAAAAGAATTAGGTACCTTAAGGCATCCCATACCATCATAGAGCAATTTAACCTCTACTCCGGCTGCGGCCTTTTCACATAGTATTTTAAGGATAGCCGCTCCTAAAGTATCGTTTTGAAATATATAATACTCCATATGGATATATAGAGTTGCGGTTTGTAGGTTTTCTTTGAGTTTATCAAATTTTGATTTGCCATCAGTAAATATAGTTACATGGTTATTGTTGGTGTAAAATGCATTATCACTACATAAATTAAGTTGCATCATATCAGAATATTTACTTAAAAAAGGATTAGTTTTAGTTAAATTTTCATTATTCAAAAAATCCTTTTGCTTATCAATAATTGAGGTTAGGTTTTCCTTTTCTTCTTTTTTTAGGGAAAACATTTTTTTTCTTTTAAGATTTTGTCCAAGGAATAAATATAAGACAAAACCTATACTAGGCAAAAATAAAAGTACCATAAGCCAAGTCCAAGTACTTGCAGGGTTTTTACGTTCTATGAATACAACTGCTAAGGCGAAAAGGATATTAATAAAAAATAATAAATTGAAAAAACGTAATAATAATTCACTTGTAAACATATAAGCCTCCCAAAAATCCATTATATAATATATTATAGTATAGTATACATATAAATGTATGAAAAAAACATGTAAAAAATAAAATGTTTTTATTTTTAGGGTATATTTACGAAAACGAGTTAGAAATAATTAAATTTATAATTATATTATTAAAGCAAGAGTGAGTTATATGGTATAATAATATTAGATTGCTGAAATGAATTTATGGGGGATAGGTATGTTTTGGATTAAAATGTTTATTATATTAATAATCGGTATTGTTTTTTTTGTTTTTATATTGAGATTAATATTAAAAGGTTACTTTATTAATGAAAGTGGAATTATGGACAAGAATACGGAAATACTCCGTATATCGTTAAACGCAGACATAGACAAATCTTTAAATCTTATAAATGAATTAGAACGTGTGGTAACAGATATTCAGAGTACGGAAAGTTTATTTGCAGAGGATAATCAGAATATGTCCTTCGCCCATAAACAAAGTATATTAGATAAATGGGTTGGTTACGTGGAATGTTATAATGGTCTAAATGAAATTAGGAAAAAATATAAAATAGGGATAATATTCAAAAGTACAGAAGATTCATATGCTAGGTTTAAAAGTTTACTTTTAAATTATTCTTCAACCATAGCAATACGTAAAAACTCTGTATTATTAGCTAGTATTATAGAAAAAAACAAATATTTAGAATCAATGTTAAATGAAAGTAGACCAGAACACAATATTAATAAAAAACAATATTATTACATTACACAAGAAATAACTGAAATCTCTCACATGATATCACTATTTAAAAATAAGCATTACTTCAATTTTATGTTAAATTATCATGAAATCCATAGTTATGGGAGAGACGAAAAGGAAAAAGAATTATTAGATTATGCAAGTTTTAACTATTTAAATGTTGTAAAACTTGTTAGAAACCATAGAAATATTTTGTTTAATAATATTCTCGACTTTTTCGGTAAGAATGTTTTTGATTTTTGGTTTCCCGTTCAGAAATGGATTGCTATAAGTATTACTGGGGTTGATTACTCAAGTAGAGAAGAAAAATATGTTAGCAATGAAGATATTAATATTATAAAAGAAGAATTGATGCCGGGTGATATACTTTTAAAAAGAAATAATTACCAGTTAACAAACATTGGGCTACCAGGATTTTGGACTCATTCTGGGATTTATATCGGCGATTTAAAAAAAATGGATAGCTATTTTGAGGACATGTCACTAGGTGATTATTCCTGCGTGTCAGAATATGTAAAAACGATTTATCCTAAAGTATATGATAGTTTATGTAATAAAGACAATATAGAATACATTATAGAAGTTATCGCGCCAGGGGTTGTAATAAATCCTTTAAATGCAATTGCAAAAGTTGATTACTTTTCTGCACTAAGGCCAAAACTATCTAAAAAAGATAAATTGGAGGCTTTATTTATAGCTTTTAATTCTTTAGGCAAGGCATATGATTATAATTTTGATATTATGACGGATAATGCACTGTTTTGTAGTGAACTAATTTACAAGGCTTATTTATGTTCAAGCAATAAGAAAGGTCTTAAATTTAACTTAGAACCGAAAGCAGGTAGATTGTTACTTTCACCTAATAGTATTATTAAAAAATTTGATGAAGAATTTGACGGTGAAAATTCGGAATTTGATTTTGTAGTATTTTATGATGGCAGTGAAAGAGAGAAGAAAGCTATAAGCAAAAATGCGATGGATTTAAAAACAACTTGGAAGTTAACTAATTGGAAAATTGTAAAACGTAGGATTATTTCAAGCACAGAAACAAGGTATCCAGTTGTGAAAATGAATTTAGTATTGACTAAATTAAAATTTATTTTATACGGTATGTTTTAATAACTGTGATATATGTATATAATATTAGGTGTATAATGAAAAACATAGATAAAATACTAGACTCAATTCTAGAAAAGAAAGTGGGATAAATAATTAATGAGAAATATAAAAATTGTAATAGAATATGATGGAACTAAATACAAAGGGTGGCAAAGACTTGGAGATAGCGATAATACGATTCAGCACAAAATAGAGGCTGTTTTAAGTAAGATGGCTGGAGAGAATATTGAAATTATGGCGTCTGGTAGAACTGATGCCGGAGTGCATGCAACAAATCAAGTAGCAAATTTTAGAACTGAATCTACTATGCCAGATCATAAAATGCGTAGTTACTGTTATGAATACCTACCAGAAGATATTGTAGTGAAGACAGTAGAAGAAGTAGATCTCAATTTTCATTCTAGATATAATGCTAAGGCTAAGAAATATGTATATAATATTTGTAATAACAAAGCACATAACGTATTTACTAGGAAATATGATTATCATGTGATACAACCTTTAAATATAGAAAATATGAGAAAAGCATCGGAGCTTCTAATAGGGGAACATGATTTCCAAAGTTTTACAACACTTAAAACTAAGAAAAAATCAACTGTTAGAGACATTTACACTATAAATATTGTAAATGAAGATGGAAACATAGAAATTAGTATTCAAGGTAATGGATTTATGAAAAACATGGTAAGATTAATAGTTGGAACACTTGTTGAAGTAGGACTAGGTGAAAAATCCGTAGATGAGATTAGTGTTATTTTAGAGAAAAAAGAAAGAAAATATGCTGGTCATATAGCGCCAGCTAAAGGACTGTTTTTAGAAGAGGTTAATTATTAAGTAATTTTTCTAAACAGAGTAAAAGAATAAAAACAATTAAGGGACTAATATTATTAGTCCCTTAATTGTTTTTATATATTTAAATATAGTGTACTAAAGTATACCTTCATTTTTTAACAAATCTTCAATTTCTTCAACTTTTTTAGAGAGAGTATAAAAACTTTCTTTTAAGAGGTTTTTAGGAAGCGGTGTTTCTTTTATAGTTTTCTCTAGGGATTCTATAGTGTATAATGCATCATCAATGCCTTTTTGTGCTAGTTTTAGATTGTCTTCTTTCATCTTTTAATCTCCTTTAGCTTGTGTTATTTTTTTGGATACCTAAATCCTAACATTAGTAATTACTAATTTCAAGTTGCAAATGGTTTTTATTTAATAGAAAAGCGTAAACTATTGCTTTTTATCTTTATGAATTTTATTTTCAACATCCTTTAGAATAGAATCTAAACCTTTAAATTTTAAGTCTGGAAAGGCTTTTATAAGTCTCGAATAATTAGGGGATTTTTTAATAACCAAAGATTCATATTTTATTTTCAATTCATTTATAATATTTTCGATATCAGATTTTTTCCTACTCACTTTCATTTCTGCACTCTCTATTACCTTATCTAATCTACTTTTTAATTCAGATATATCTTTAATATTCCCTAAATTTAGTTTAAAACTAGATAGTTTATCATTTAACTCTAAATACACTGTATTTAACTGAGTCAATAGTGATTTTAGTCTAAATATTGTAATTACGGTAATGGTAAAATCAATGGAGAAATATAATAGTGTAATATAAAAAAATATTATGCGTGAGCTAGTAGGTATTAAGTTTACTATATATACAATGTAGGGATGAATTACTTTTAAAATAAATATTGAAATAAACCCCCATATTATAGAGAATGATAAGCAAATTCTTCCATGAAGATTGAAGGGCTTATCGCTGTAATCCCACCAAGTACTATTAAATGCTGATTCTAGGAAATAACCTGTTATATATTCTATAACTGATGTTAGTAGTACTGAACCTAAAAAAAGAAAAATATAATTACTTTCAATAGGTTTTAGAAAAACAATAATTGATAAACAACCAAAGCCATAAATAGGACAAAAGGGACCGTGAAGGAACCCTCTATTAACAAATTCTTTTTTGTTTATTGTAGCGTATATTGTCTCAAGACACCAGCCCATAAAGGAATATATAATAAAATAAATAAAAAGTGTAAATACATCAGGATTTAATAAAGGTATATTGTGCATAGATGAACTCCTTTTTTAGTAGATACTATTTTCAATAACAAAATAATAACATAAAAAATATCTTTTTTATAGTTATGATACCAATAATATATATATATAGCAATTTTATAGAATTAACTACATATATATTAATTACTGTTAATTTAAATGCTAGGAGGAAAATATGTGATAAATATTATTTGGTTTTTGATTTTATCATTAGGGATAATAATTGGAATTATTACAGGGAAAGGAGAGATTTTATCAAAGGCGGTTGTCTCATCAACAGCTAGTTCTGTTGAACTTGTTATGGGTCTGGTTGGAATGATGTGTCTTTGGTGTGGGATAATGAAAATCGCTGAAAAAAGTGGATTGACCCATAAATTAGCAATGGTACTTAGACCGATTTTAAAACTTATTTTTAAAGATGCGGGAAAAGATAAAAAGGCAATGGCTAGTATTACCATGAATTTAACAGCAAATATGATGGGACTATCTAATGCGGCAACACCCTTTGGCATAAAAGCTATGGAAGAGATGCAGAAAAATAATAAAGAAAAAGACATAGCTAGTAATGACATGGCTTTATTCTTAGTTTTAAATGCTGCCTGCATTCAGTTACTACCTACAACGGTGATATCTATAAGAGCTGCATATGGTTCAAAGAACCCTGCGATTATTATACTGCCAGCTATAATTGCAACAGGCACTGCAGCAATACTTGGTATATTTTATTGTAAAATCCTACAAAAATATTTCTAAGAAAATGTTATGTGTATCTATATATAAATTTATATGGGGTGAGGTGGAATAGGGTGATTCTAGGTAATTTAGCATCATATATTTTAAAGGGAATAATTCCAATTATCATTGGACTTGTGGTGATATATGGATTTATTAAGAAAGTAAAAGTATACGAGTGTTTTGTTGAAGGAGCAAAAGATGGAATAAGTATTTGTCTTAAGATTTTTCCATATCTTCTAGCAATGATAATAGCTGTTAATGTATTTAGGGCATCTGGGGCTTTAGACTTTTTTATTTATTTAGTAAAACCGGTTGTTGTGTTTATTGGACTTCCACCAGAAGTTGTTCCTTTAGTTTTAATAAAACCATTATCAGGAAGTGGAGCCCTGGGAGTATTTACTGATATCATAAAACAGTATGGAGCAGATAGTTACATAGGGCGAGTGGCATCTATAATAATGGGTTCAACAGAAACTATTTTTTATACCCTTACAGTATATTTTGGAGCAGTAAATATAAAGAAAATTAGGCATACATTGGTTGCGGCCATATTGGCAGACATTACAGCGATTATAATGGCGGTTAACTTGGCCAAGTTTTTCTTCTAAGGAAAAGATAGAATCATGAATGTAAAATAAAGATAACCTAAGTATAATTTTATGATTTTAGGATAAAGATATTGACATAGTAATTTATATGCAATATACTTATTATTAAACAAATGCGATGATGAGAAGAGTAATAAGCTTAAATGTTAAAAGAGAGCTGAGAAGGGTGAAAAACAGTAGCATGGCGGTTTATGAATATGGCCTTGAAGCAGATTATCCGAGTAAAAACTTTGAAAGCATATTTATAAAAATAGGCTTTTAAATTTAATTTATAGGATGATACGGTATCAACCGTTATATTGACAGGTGATGATAATCACCCATGGAGATCCTTATAGTGATATAAAGATGAATTAGAGTGGTAACGCGTTAAATACGTCTCTAAACAGAATGTTTTTTCTGTTTAGAGATTTTTTTTGTTTAATGGGAAATTGTAATATTTATTAAATAATAGAATGAGAGAGGTAGGAGAAAACTATGACTAAAAAAACTTATTATATTACGACACCAATTTATTATCCATCAGCAAATCTACATATCGGTAATACCTATACAACAGTAGCTGCTGATGCAATTGCCAGATTTAAGAGGCTTACAGGTTATGATGTAATGTTCTTAACGGGGACAGATGAGCATGGACAAAAGCTTCAAAGAATAGCAGAAGAAAAAGGCGTTACTCCAAAAGAATATGTGGATGTAATAGTAGCAGGCATAAAAGATTTGTGGAAGATTATGAATATAAGCTATGACAAGTTTATAAGAACTACAGATGATTATCATAAAGAGGCCGTTCAAAAACTATTTAAGCAGTTGTATGATCAAGGTGACATATACAAAGGTGCATATGAAGGTTGGTATTGTACTCCTTGTGAATCTTTCTGGACAGAGACTCAGGCAGTTGATGGAAAATGTCCTGACTGCGGAAGACCTGTTGAGAAAGCAAAGGAAGAGGCATATTTCTTTAAAATGTCAAAATATGCTGACAGACTTATAGAATACATTGAAAGTCATCCAGAATTTATTCAGCCAGAATCAAGAAAAAATGAAATGATAAATAATTTCTTGAAACCGGGTCTTCAAGACTTATGCGTTTCAAGAACAACTTTTAACTGGGGAATACCAGTGGAATTCGATCCAGGCCATGTTATATATGTGTGGGTAGATGCGCTTTCAAACTATATAACGGCTCTTGGATATAACGGTTGCGACACCTCCCTTTACGAGAAATACTGGCCAGCAGATGTTCACTTAATAGGTAAGGATATACTAAGATTCCATACAATCTATTGGCCAATTATGTTAATGGCATTAGATTTGCCACTACCTAAACAAGTATTTGGTCATGGATGGCTTCTTTTTGATGGTGGTGTAAAAATGTCGAAATCTAAAGGAAATGTAGTAGACCCAGTAATACTAGTTAATCATTTTGGAGTGGATGCGGTAAGGTATTATTTGCTTCATGAAATACCATTTGGTTCAGATGGAATATTCACTAATGAAATATTCATAAAGAAAACAAATTCGGACCTAGCAAATGATTTAGGTAATTTATTATCAAGAACTGTAACAATGGTAGAAAAATATTTTGATGGAGTTATTCCAGCACCGAAAGATATAGCAGATGTTGATAATGAACTTATAGAACTAGCACTTGCAGCGCCGAGTAAAGTAGAAAAAGCTATAGATGAATTAAAAATTCCTGAAGCGTTGGATTATGTTTGGGCACTTATTAGGCGGACTAATAAGTATATAGATGAGACCTCGCCTTGGATTCTTGGAAAGGATGAATCTCAAAAGGGAAGACTGAGCACAGTATTATACAATTTAGTAGAATCATTAAGAATAACATCAGTATTAATTTCAGCGTTTTTACCAACTACAAGTGAAAAAATAAATGTACAATTAAATGTAGGAATTACAACTTGGGATAGCATAGCATCTTTTGATGGAACAAGCGCAGGAACAAAAGTTAATAAAGGCGAAGTGATGTTCCCTAGAATAGATGTAGAAGCTAAAATAGAAGAACTTAATAAAATTGTAGAAGAAAGCATGAAAGCAGCACAAAAGCCTACTATGGAGCCGGTAAAAGAGGAAATTACTATAGAAGATTTTGAGAAAATAGATATGAGAGTGGTCAAAGTATTAGAATGCGTTCCAATGAAAAAAACTAAAAAACTTCTTAAGCTAAAAGTAGATTTAGGCGGAGAAATAAGACAGGTGATTTCAGGAATAGCTCAGCATTATAAGCCAGAAGATTTAGTTGGAAAGTATGTAGTACTCGTAGCTAATTTAAAACCGGTTACTTTGAGAGGAGAATTATCTCAGGGTATGATAATTGCTGCAGCCACCGAGGATGATAGCAAATTATTTGCAGTAACGGTGCCAAGTGAATTACCTACGGGAACGATAGTTAGATAGTTTTTTAAAAAAGTATGGAGTTCTAATAAATTAGACTCCATGCTTTTGTTTTTGCATACGAATTAACAATTAGTCTATTGAATTTTAATGGACATAGATTTATAATTAGTTGTTATAATTACTAAAGAGAACTAAAATAGGGAAAACAAGTAATAATTATTTTGTACTATAGATAAATATGAGGGGAGAAAATAATATGTATATGAAATTTATTATAGGGGCCTTAGTGGGATCCATTATCGGGTATATAACCAATTGGTTAGCTATAAAAATGCTTTTTAAACCACACAAAGAGATTAGAATAGGTAAATTTAAAGTTCCATTTACTCCAGGTGTTATACCAAAAGAAAAATCTAGAATTGCTAAAAGTGTAGGTGAGTCTATAGGACAGCATCTTTTGACAAAGGAAACAATTACAAAGTCCTTATGCAGTGAAAATATGAATGAACAAGTGGATTCTTGGGTAAAAAGTAAAGTAGTAGAGCTACAAAATAGAGGAGTTACAGTAGAAAATGAGTTGAAAGATTTATTGGGCGAAGAATATTCTAAATTTATTATTAAAACTAATAGCAATATTTCTAAATTACTTATAGATTATATTAATGAAGAAAATGTTAAAAGTAATATTGTTAAATATGTAAATGACCAAATAATGCTAGAACTAAGAGCTAAACCAAGAGCTGTTTGTGAAAGTGAATTGTATAATTCTATAAAAGTTAAAATGTTAAATGCGGCTATTGAGTATAAAGATTCAGAGAATTTCAAGATAGAAACTCAAAAAATCTTAGAAGAAAAGGTAAATGGGCTAAAGTTTTTAGAAAAGAATTTTTGCGATGTTATACCAAAGGAAATAACAGACAATATAAAAGTACATATATATGGAAAAAGATATGAAATTGCTATGGCAATAAAAAAAATGATGAAGGAAGAAAAAAACAAACAGAAACTTAGAAAAATTGTAGGTGAAACAATTAGTACTAAATTAAGTCCAATGATAGCCATGTTTATGAATGCTGATAGCATTAATGATAAAGTTGTAACTGGTATAAATGAGTTTTTAGATGAAGAAGAAAACCATAATGATATTGCTTTAATTATTAATGATATAATAGACAAACTTATGGAAAAATCAATATCTAAAGTATTTTCTGAACTTTCTAAAGAGGAAACTCTACTTGGAATAAATCCATTAATTAATTTATTTACAACAAAGATTATAGATGAAAAACTTATTATAAATGTCTTTGATAAAATTGAAGGTAATATTAATAATTACACATCTATTGAAGAAATGCTTGAAAAAACAGGAGTAGATTATAAAAATGTAATAGAAGAGTTTATAAAGAGTAGAATAGTAGCTATAACAGAAAGTGATTATATAAAAATAAAAATAACAGAAATAGTATCCCAAATGATTAATAAATCTTTGCAGATAGAGACAAAATCAATATTTGTAGAAGATGGAAATAAATTATCTGAATCTATCTCTAAAATAGTTAGAGAACAATACAATAAATTTATAGAGAATAAAGCTGCTGATGTAATTGAAATATTAGATGTGGCTAAAATAGTAGAAGACAAAATTAATGAATTTGATGTAGCTTTCGCAGAAGAAATTATATTGGAGATTGCAAGTAAAGAATTAAAGATGATAACTTGGATAGGGGCACTTCTAGGAGCAATTATGGGACTTTTAGCGCCTATATTGGGTTCATTTTAGTAGTAAATTAAAGAATAGAAAGGATGGTGAAAACTGTATTATACTTTTAAAATATAAAGTTTAGTACAGTGTTTTTTATGATATTTGATTCACATGCACATTATGATGATGAGGCTTTTAATGAAGACAGAGATACAGTAATTCGTGGAATAAATGATAGTGGAGTAATAGGAGTATTAAATTGCGGTGCATCTATGGAAGGCGCAAGAAAGTCAGTAGCATTATCAGATAAATATGATTTTATATATGCGGCAGTAGGAATACACCCTGAACACGCGGATACTGTTAATGAGGAAATTATTAATGAGTTAAGAAACTTAGCACAAAACGTAAAGGTTAGAGCTATAGGAGAAATAGGACTAGATTATCATTATGAAGAAAATCCAAGTAGGGAAATTCAAAAGAAGGCTTTTAGACTTCAAATGATGCTGGCAAAGGAACTTAGATTACCAGTTGTTATTCACGATAGGGATGCGCATAGTGATACTTTAGATATATTAAAAGAATTTCCGGAGGTTATAGGCACCGTTCACTGTTTTTCAGGAAGTGTTGAATTTGCTAAAGAATGCTTAAAGTTAGGCTATTATATAGGGTTTACGGGAGTTATAACTTTTAAGAATGCAAGAAAAATAGCAGAAGTTGCAAACGCAGTACCCTTGGATAGGATATTAGTAGAAACAGATTGTCCATACATGGCCCCCACTCCCTATAGAGGAAAAAGGAATAAGTCGGATTACATTCAATATATAATAGAAAAAATATCGGAAATTAAGGGTAGGGCTATAGAGGAAATTGAAGAAATTACAGTTTTTAATATAAAAAAGTTGCTAAAAATAAATTAATAGTGTATTATGGTTAATAGTTGCATCTATAACAAAAATTTACATAAGGTTTTGGTTATTAAAAATTAATACTAAACATATAATTTTAATGAAAAATATTATTTGCTAATTTGCCCTTGAAAGACAGAATTAGTTAATATATTTTGAAATTATAATTTATAATTAAAATTATAATTATAATTATATGCATAGCGATGCATTGACAGTTAAACTAAGAGGAATGGGTTCGAAATTTGACACATTTGTTGCTTTAAGTTATAATACCCAAGTGCTCTTGTTCAAGGGAGGAATTTTGATAATGAAAAATGTGAAAAATAATTTTAAGCGCTGTTTTTCAAATGGTCCAAAGACGTTTTTTGTAGTAATGTTAGTACTAACATGCATTACAGCAACCTTATTTAACATGAAAAAAGCTATATCAATTGTTGTTGATGGTAAATCTATAGAGGTTATAACTTTAAAAAGTAACGTAACTCAAATACTAAAAACTAATAATATAGCATTAGGGGCGAAGGATCAAATAACAGTTAGTCTAGACAGTAAAGTAAAAGATGGTGACAAAATATATATAAAAAAAGCTGTAGAGGTTAAATTAACAGTTGATGGGAAAGAATTAAATCTTAAAACTGCTGAAAGTACAGTAGAAGATATGTTAAGAGCAGAAAAAATTGTATTGAATAATGAAGACAAGATTATACCATCAAAAAGTACTTTGCTAGAATCGGGGATACAAGTACAAATAACAAGAGTGAAAACAAAAATCCTTGAAGAAACTAAAACGATTGATTTTACAACTGAATTTAAGAATAGTAGTGATTTAAATAAAGGTGTAAAAAAAGTAATTCAAAAAGGACAAACTGGTCAAAAACTTATTACTTCAGCTATTGTTTATGAAAATGGCAAAGAATCATCTAGAAAATTAATAACTGAAGAACTTAAATCAAATCCAGTTAAAGAAATAATTGCATTAGGTACTACTAGTGTGTATTCATCATCTCGTGGAGGCGATATTAGTTATATTAAGAAGATAAGAGTCAGGGCAACAGCATATAATGCTGATTATAGAAGTACTGGTAAAAACCCAGGTGATCCTGGCTTTGGTATAACTTCCACTGGCGTAAAGGCTGATAGAAACACTAATGGATATAGTACGGTAGCGGTAGACCCTAGAGTTATTCCTCTTGGAACAAAGTTTTATGTAGAGGGGTATGGATATGGCATTGCAGAAGATATAGGTGGTGCAATAAAAGGTAATAGAATAGATCTATATTACGATACCCTTAGTCAAAGTATGAATTGGGGTTCTCGAAATGTAGATATTTATATTTTAAAATAGGAGCTTAAGCTCCTTTTTTTTTCTTTAGAGAACTCTATTTATAAATAGAGCGCTCTATTTATAAATAGAGTTCTCTATTAATAAATAAAATGATATTATATATATAGTAATTAAAAGAAATACTAAATAATATCTGTGGTTTTTATAGTTGTAGAATAAATGTAATAACTTAGTTTATTATAATATGGGAACTAACAATTTAAAGACAGTATAATACAAAAGAGCGATTAGGAGGACATTATGATTAAAGAAGTAATAGTAGTTGAAGGAAGAGATGATATTACAGCGATTAAAAGGGCAGTAGAGGCTGAACTTATTGCTGTAGGGGGATTTGGAATCAATGAAAAGATAATTAATAAAATAAGAGAGGCTCAAAAGCGAAAAGGGGTAATAATTTTTACTGATCCAGATTTTGCAGGAGAGAAGATAAGAAGAATTATTACCAAAAGAGTAGCTAATGTAAAGCATGCATACATATCTCAGAAGGATGGTACCAAAGATGGAGACATAGGAGTTGAAAACGCATCACCTGAAACGATATTAAGGGCGCTTGAAGCTGCTAAATTTGAAGTTCAAGATATAAGAAAAGAGTTTAATATAGGCGATATGATATTTTTCAAGTTAACAGGTGATAGTAGATCAAAAGACAGGCGTGATGCGTTAGGAAATGAGCTAGGTATAGGATATGGTAATTGCGCTCAATTTATAACTAGGTTAAACAATTATGGCATTATAAAAGAAGAATTTATAGAGGCTCTTAAAAAGATAGAAAAGGAGATGAACTATGGAAAACTTAACGATTAGTGAGGTTGCAAGGAAATATGATTTTAAGTTTAAAAAAGGACTGGGCCAAAATTTTTTAATAGATGATTCTGTGCTGGAGGATGTTGTAGAAGGAGCGGATGTTAATAATGAGGACTTTATTATTGAAATAGGACCGGGGTTTGGAACCTTAACTAGAGCACTATTAAAAAGAGCTAAAAAAGTCTGTGCTATAGAACTAGATGAAAAACTTTTTCCCATTTTAAAAGAGGAACTTAAAGATTTTAATAACTTTGAACTTATTCATAAAGATGCTCTAAAGGTAGATTTTAATGAACTTATGGGAGATGAAAAATCCGTAAAGCTAGTAGCTAATTTGCCATATTATCTTACAACTCCAATAATTGTTAATTTGCTTACAAAGGGGTACAATTTTAAATCTTTGACCATAATGATACAAAAGGAAGTTGGAGTAAGAATTGATTCTGATCCAAATTGCAAGGCTTATGGAGCATTTTCGATATTAGTTCAATACTACTGTGATACGAAAATTTTACGATTAGTGCCACCATCAGCATTTTTGCCGCAGCCTAAGGTAGAATCTATTGTTATTAGATTGGATAGATTAGCAGAACCTAAAGTTAAGGTTAAAGATGAGGCATTATTCTTTTCTATAGTAAGACAATCTTTTAATATGAGAAGGAAAACATTATGGAATGGTGTTAAAAATATGGGCGTTAGTAAAGAGGATTTAGAAAAATGTTTTGAAAGGGCAAATATTGATCCGAAGAGAAGAGGGGAAACTCTATCACTTCAAGAATTTGCTACACTTTCAGATGAAATAGGCCTTGTAAAATAAATTTTCAGATATTGTTCATTTTTTATTATATCTTTCATATATTATAATGAGTAAGTTTTATATGGAGGTAAAAGAAGGTGACACCAAAAAAAAATTATAGTAGGTATTTTATTATATTACAAGAAGACGAGAAAGGTTATTCTTTAGACTCTGAAAAAATTCCTTCTGGCTATGCTAAGCTCGAAATGAAAAGCAATAAATGTAAGATTTCATACTATGTGCAGAACTTAAGGAAAGAAAAACAACCTTATTACATGATTTTAATATGTGGTAAGAAAGATGTGAATAAAATTATAAAGCTGGGTAAATTGAACATAGACGATTATGGTCGGGTAGATATTTCCCATGAATATGATATGGAAAATATAGCGGATACTGGTATATCTGCTGAGAAAATTATTGGAGCCGCAATTGTGAAGTTTCTAGACAACAATGTAGTCTCTATAATGAGTGGGTTTTCAACAACAGACAAACCGAATGAATGGAGAAACTATAAATTAGCAGATGTTAATAATGAAAAGAAAGAAATAAGAACAGAGGCGATTATTAATGAATTTGATGAATATGAACAAAACATCGAATTAATTAAAGTGGAAAGTGATGATAAAGCATCCCAGAATGATGAAGTTCAAAAGGCTGTAGTTAAAGAAGTAGATAATGACCAAAGAGAAGATGTTAAGACTATTAAATATGTTGAAAATATTGTAAATGTGGAAAATGTAGGGAATGTAGAGAATGTAGAAAAATTAGACGAATTAGAATGGGAAAGCAAAGCTAGTCAGTCCGAAGATGATTATGAAATAGATAGACATAAGCATAAGAAACAAGATGAATATCCTACAGGGACTATGGGGGATTTCTTTAAGGAAGTAGCAAAAGATTTTGAAGAAGTGCCTGATTTTTCTAAGGAAATCAAATGGTGTAAGTGGTATAAGGTACCTGTGAATAACTTAGAGAATATGTATGATTTTAGTGATTATAATAAATATACAATAGCATATTATCCTATGATTTATTATTACCCATATATTAGAAACCATAAATATTTTATGCTAGGATATAAATGTGATTCTAGTGGGAAAATGAAATATATTGTTTATGGGATACCTGGAAGCAGAGCTAAAGTTCATCAGCCTTATGGAGGAAAAACTGGATTTGTGACTTGGGTCCAAGATAAAAACAGTGATGTAATGGGACATTGGCTCATGTTTTATGATCCTAAAAAATCTACCATTGTTGTCCCTATAAAGAAATAATATATATGAGAAAAAAGTGCAACTATATAATTTAGTTGCACTTTTATTTTTTTAATATTTCTTTAATATACATCATATAGTATAGTAATATTAATATGTGTGGAGGGGTACGCTTACGATTATATTTATAAATAAAAGAAAATTAGGAATTTTAGTAATACTACTAGGACTTATGATTACTCTTATAGGTATATCAAAACAGTTTGAGGATAAGTTGAAAACTACTATTCTTGTAGAGAACAATATTACTTTATCGGATAATTATGAGGCTTTAGACGGAAAAATAAGTTATAAATTACCAGGAGGATGGACAGTAAAAGAAAAAAAGTTTCCTGGTGGCGAAATTATTTATCACAATGATTTCCAATCATCGGATGCAGTAATTCACGGATTTGTAGAAGTATGGAAGAGTAATCAAGATTTAAAAAAATTTTTAGATAAGAGTAAAAAAATATCTGAGGAGCAAAATGTAATTAGAAATTATAAAATAGATAGCATTATGATGAATGGTAAAAAAACATATTTAGTGCAATACCTAATAAATGTAACTGATAATAATTGGTACAAGGCCTATGAATATTTTATTGACGATGAGGGTAAGTTTTATAGATTTTCATTTTTTACAAGAAATGTTAATTTTAAAGAAGCTTATGGTGCAATTTTTGAAAGCATAATAGAAACTTTTAAAGTTAATTAAATTTGCTTAAAGGTTCTTTGTGTATTATAATTTATTTGATTGCATTCCAAAAAAAAGAATTAAAAACGACACACAATTTTTAATTCTTTATGAGAGTGGCAAGGAGGATAACAAATGCACAAAAATAAGAACAAGCTCATTATGGTTTCTTTTATCCTTATAGTTGCATTTATGTTTACAGGATGTAAAAGTTTTGATGGTATCAAAGTAAAGTTAGGACTTAAAAATAATGATTTTGAGTACATTAAGCAGGGAAGAATTAAAAAAATAATAATACAAAGTACTAGAGACAAAAGCTTTAGATTTGTGGTTACGGATGAAATAGCGATAAAAGATATGTATGAAATTTTATCGTCATCTAAAGTAGTTACTGAGAAGTCAACTTTGGATTCAGATTATATATTTGAAATGTATGAGGGAGTAGATAAAATTCATCAGTTTAACTATATAGCCGGCCTTGATAAAAAAGATGGAGCTAACTTATACAGTGAAGACAAAAGCTATATTGTATCTAAAAGAATTGACAATGATATTATACAAAACTTTTGGAATATTAGAAAGCCTATAGATTTTAAAACGGTATATTATGATTCGATTTTAAAGGTACTTGATAATTATTTTAAAGAAGAGGTTGTGAATAAAAAAATACTGCTTGATATAAGCGAAGATAATGAAGCAGCTAAATTTATACTATCAACTGATTTAGAATCCTTTAAAAGTAAGCTGCTTAGCGATTTTAATACACAGTTAGTAAACGATAGTAATACAAAATCAGATGTGTTAATAAAGGTTAAAACGGAAGGATATAAATCTGCTATATATAAATCTATTTTGACAATTACAAATTCACTGAATGAGAAAGAAAAGATATATTATATAGTGGCTAAATATGATAGTAGTTGGAACATTGAAATTTTTGAAGATAAAAAGCCTGATGAGTTTTAGTTATATTATAACAAAAATAAAAAACAGTATCTCAAGTTAAATGGATGCTGTTTTTTACTATTAAAATTTTTTAAAAAAAATTTTCCATTTTATCGTTATGCATATTAGTAAAAACACCAAGATTTATATCGACTGAATCTCCTATTTTTGAATTTTTAGGTAAATGAGAGACACTTATATCCATAGTAGTTCCATCTACGAAATTTATAAAAGCATCTGTATTATTCATATCTATTATCTTTCCAAACATTATAAAACATCCTTTCATAAACTATAAATTATCTTTATAGTTTTAGCAAAGAGGACTTTTATATTCAGAAATTATTAATTTTTTTATGAATAATACAAATCAGACTATTTAGATATTTATAGATAGTCTTATACATAAATTAAAAAACACCTATCACAAAGTGATAGGTGTTTTTTCTATAACTTAATTATATTATAGAATACATAAGATTTTAATTATAATTTAGTAACGTTAGAAGCTTGTGGTCCTCTAGCTCCAGTAGTTATTTCGAATTGAACTTGTTGGCCTTCTTCTAAAGACTTATATCCGTCTCCTTCAATAGCTGAAAAATGTACGAATACATCCTCTTCTCCTTCTATGGATAAAAAACCAAACCCTTTTTCTGAATTAAACCATTTAACTATACCTGTTTTCATATAACTTTCCTCCTGAATAAAAAAATTTGTAACATCTGTAACCTAACTACTATAATACTACACTTTAGTAGATTTTTAAATAGATATACGAAAAAAAATATTATTGATGCATTTACATTATTTGTTTTAGGGCACATGCTATATATGATTTAATATTTTTACAGACATTGATTCCTTTATTTCACCAGTGATCTCTAAGGTATTGCTATCTGTTTTTGAGGCGTTTTTCATATACATAAGGAATGTTTCTACCCCATCTAAGGGAAAGGATATTAGTGAAGTTTTATAGTGCATAGGTATAACTATTTTAGGATTCATTTTTTTAGTAATTGAAAATGCTTCCTTTGCATCAATTGTATAATTACCACCAACTGGGATAAACAATATATCCACATTACCAATGGCGTCTAAATCATCATCTGAAAGAATGTGACCTAAATCCCCTAAATGACATAAAGTGTACTCATCCATTCTAAAAGTAAAAATTATGTTATCACCTCGTTTTAAACCATTATCTTTGTCATGAAAAGAAGGAATTCCTTTTATAGGTATATCATAGACATAGAACATCCCAATTTTATCTAATATTTTATAAGTACCTTTTATATCCTTGCAATAATTATGATCAAAATGCTGGTGGCTTATAGTTACTATATCTGTACTGCCTTTATATGTCTCATATCCTAAAGTAGGGTCAAATGGATCTGTTAAAAGTTTTCGGCCTTTTAAATCTTCTAAGATAAAGCATGATTGACCTAGCCAAGTTATTTTCATTTTAATCTCCTTTTATTTAAAATTAAATTTATATTTTACAATAAATATATAAGACGGTGAAAGAATATTTTAAATTTTTATTTATTATTTAATTATTGCACATTTCTTAGAGGAATATACACTATAAAAGTGAAAAGATTGACTTTAAATGAAAGTTTTAAATATATTAAAAGGAATTTTAAAAAATCATGGAGATGCCAATAAATATATAGTATAATAAACTCATAGTTGATACCAAAATTTACATTCATACTTAAAATTATCTAAATAATGATATAAATAAGTATGAGAAATAAAATGACTTAGGGGGGTCTATGTGAAAAATATCTTTAAAGCAATTATATTTACAATTTTAACTGTTACATTAAGTGTATCTATGCAAAAAACAGTTAAGGCAAGCACTTATACAGATATGGGAACTAAAAGTAATGTGGTAGTTACTAAAGAGTGGACAGTGAATTTTAATGAAGATTTAATGGCTACCAGTGTTAATACCACAAATATTAAGGTGATTTCCCAAACTAATAATTACATTGATATTAAAGTTAGTTTAGCTAATAACAATAAAAGTGTAATAGTAAAACCTGTAAAAAATTATGAGCCTAATAAGACATATACTTTAATAGTGACACAAAAGGTTAAGTCTGCAGTTGGAAATCCTCTTCCTAAAGAAGTTAGAATGAATTTCACTACGGAGACAAGCTACAAAATAGTTCTAGATGCAGGTCATGGAGGAAGTGATCCAGGAGCTATAGGGCCATCAGGAGTTCAAGAAAAAAAAGTAGCACTAGCTATTACTTTAAAAATAGGAAATATATTAGTTAAGAATGGTGTTGAAGCTATTTACACAAGAGAAAATGACACTTACTTAACGCTTCAAGAAAGATGTGATGTTTCAAACAACGCTAGACCAAATTATTTTGTAAGTACTCACGCTAATGCGTTTACAAGTTCCGCGGTCAGTGGCATTGAAACTTATTATTTCCCAGGAAGTGTAGCTGGAGAAGAACTGGCGGAGGCGATCCAAACTGAGTTAATCAAAGAAACTGCCAGATATGATAGAAAGATTAAGCCAGCAGATTTTTATGTTTTAAGTCATACAGATGCTGCGGCTATATTGGTAGAAACATCATTTATTTCTAATGAAGAAGAAGAAAAACTATTAATTACAGATGCTTACCAAAATAAATTAGCTAAGGCAATTTCAACGGGTATTCTTAAGTGTTTAGGAATAACTAATATATTGTACTAATTGTTTGTATTGTCAGAATTATAATAAAAAAATCACCTCCATAGTATTTCTACTATGGAGGTGATTTTTTTATAATTCACAATATAGAATTTAAATATCTAATAGATTTTTTTTGTAATTTACATAATAAGCTCTAAGAGCATCCATTTGTAAATCTAATTCTATTTGTAACTTAGAAAGTTCAGGGTAGTCTTTAGTTTTGGAAGCTTCCTTTATTTTAGTAAATAGGCTGGTTTTAGAATAAGTGTCTTTCATAAGAGAATGTCTTAGATCATTAATTTTTTGCCAATTGTCCAAATCTAAATCCAAAGCCTTTTCAGGAGTATGAAGCATTTTAGAATGCCTAATTTCTGATGCATAATCATTTAGTATTCTATTATTTATTTCAGTGATCCATCTTGTTTCCGTTGCCATTTTAAAGCTGTTAAGTAAACTTTCAGTAAATACATCCCCTACTTTAAGTATTTCTAGCTTTTCAGGATAGTCATCTAATCCAAGAAGATTTTCGTAGATAGTTTTAGGTGCTTTTCCAAAATATTCTGCGCGCTCATCGTCAGTATAGAATTCAAAAACATCTTCCTCACTTCTGTAAGCTCTATTTTTCTCTAAATAATCGCTGTCGTCTCCTGGTGCTTTAGATAATTCACTTAAAAGGTCATCTTCATTTTTATTGTTCTTAATGGCGTAGGTAAGACCATCAAGAATGCCCATATATATAGCAGCTATAGTAATATAGCAATTAGTATGTGGGTTTGGAGCTCTAAGCTCAAATCTTGTAGCAAGAGGATTATCAAGGTCTCTTATTAGGGCTAGAAGTATAGATCTATTTCTTGATGGGACATCTACGCTATGACCAAGAGAAGTTACTACGCAAACAGGAGCCTCGAAACCAGGTTTTAATCTTCTTAAGGAATCATTTGTTGGAGAAACAAATGGATTTATTACTTCGTAATTTTTAAGAATACCCATAGCAGCGGCGTAACCAATATTACTTAAAAAGTGTTTTTTGGTTGAAGTAAATAAGTTAACTCTCTTACCGCTTTTTAATTTTACGGCTACTCCAATATGAGTATGTTCACCACTTCCTGCTACATCATGCACTGGTTTTGCTAAAAAGTTAACATCTAAACTGTTACGTCTGAAGGTTTCTTTTACTAAATTTCTTATAAATAGCTCATTATCCGCTGATTGAAGAGCATCAGAATATTTCCAATCTATTTCAAGCTGTTCCATAATATGAGTAAGTGAACCAGTTTCGCCTATTTTAGCTTTTACGCCACCAACCTCTTTATGACCCATTTCAGGTTCGAAACCATATTTACCCATTAAAAGGAGAGATTGTTCCATGGCAGTTCGAACACTTCCTTTAAGTCTGCTCCAGTATTGCTCTTTAAGTACTTGAGAGGTAGATAGCTCTTCTATGTGAGCCCTATCATTAGGTGTTTTTACCCAGAATTCAAGCTCTGTAGCGGAAGTAAGTAGGATCTCATCAATATCTTCATACTTAAAATCAAAGGAATCTAAAGATGAAGGGTATTTTTTAAATAAATCATTTAGAGTTGTTTTGAAACATTCCACGGATTTCTTTAAGATAGATCTTGAATCCACTGGGATATCATTATGTAGTAGGAAACATGGGATTTTTAAAGTTCCTATTGGTAATTCTGTTTCAGGGTCAATATTTTCATAATTATAGTCAATGAACCAGTTGCAATCAAGATCTGCTAGCATGTCTGTTTTAGCATTGTTTAAAGTTGCGATTCCAGGCAATACTACAGAAGAACCGTCAGTTTGAATAGCTCCTTTAGAGAAAGCACCAATGTCATCTAAAAATATCTTCATTGGAATTCTTTCATCAGTGTCATTTCCAGATAAATCAATACCTACTAGGGAGACGAATTTCACCTCAGTGTGGGCAAGTAAAATCTCTTTGAGATCTTTTTCAAGATGTTTTTCTTTAGGAATTACATAAATTAAATTTTTCAAAATATTAGTCCTCCTTTAAATATATATTTAATATTTAGAAGCCGCCTAAGGCGACTACATTAGCATTTTAAAAAATAGAACGTGTTTGGTGTTAAACTAAATGAATGTTATAAATAAACTGATTTTATTACAAAAATGAAAGTTTGTCAATAAAAAAATTCACTATTTGCATTTTTTTTTATACAAATCATGAAATTTTGCAAGATGATACAAAGAAAAATTCATTTTTGTAAACGGTTGCTGTATTTATTTATATTTCGAAATATCATAAATATAATGCTTATTTAAGAAAATTATATCATATTATTATATCACATATATATATATGTTTTTGAATACATTAGAAGAACATTAAATCCCAAAAAAAATTGACAATAAAAATTCATTATAATATAATGATAAAAAGTGTATATTAATTATCGTGAGCAAAAGGCTATGATTAGGAGAAGTATTTAAACAGGTAACTTACAGAGAGTGGGGTATGATGTGAACCCATAGTGAAAGTTTGAAGAAAATCACCTATGAGCTGAAGGGCTGAAAATTTAGTAAGCTTATCCGTATTTCTGCGTTAAAGGATAAAGTATCATCATACTTTAGTGTATATTTATGGCATAGGTGGCATAACGAATTTTACTTCGTCCTATTTTAGGGTGAGGTTTTTTTATATTTAAAAGGAATATTGAAAGGAGTTTTATTATGTACAAAAAAAATGATTCTTCCAAAAGTTTTATGGACATGGAAAAAGACATACTTAAGCTTTGGAAAGAAAAAGATATTATTCAAAAGAATTTTGATTTAAATGAGGGCAAAGAGAATTTTACTTTTTATGATGGTCCACCGACAGCTAATGGGAAGCCGCATATAGGGCATGTGTTGACAAGAGTTATGAAGGATATAATCCCAAGATATAAGGTAATGAAGGGATATAATGTTCCTAGAAAAGCGGGTTGGGATACTCATGGCTTACCAGTAGAACTTGAAGTTGAAAAAAGACTTGGAATTGATGGTAAACCTGGAATAGAAGCTTATGGAGTAGAAAAATTTGTAACGGAATGTAAGAATAGTGTTTTTAGCTATGTTAATATGTGGGAAGAGATGTCTGAGAGAGTAGGATTCTGGGTAGATATGAAAGACCCATATGTAACTTATCATAACGATTATATCGAATCAGTTTGGTGGGCGTTAAAGCAAATGTGGGATAAGGACTTATTATACAAAGGACATAAAGTAATGCCTTATTGCCCGAGATGTGGGACTTCACTATCTTCTCATGAAGTAGCACAAGGATATAAGGATGTAAAAGAAGCTTCAGCTTACGTGAAATACAAAATAAAAGATGAAGAAAAGTATATACTTGTTTGGACTACAACACCTTGGACACTTCCAAGTAATGTAGCACTTGCAGTAAATCAAAAATATGATTATGTTGAAGTAACCCAGGAAGATGAACATCTAATACTTTCAAGAGAGTTACTAGGTAAACTAGAGGGAGAGTACGAAGTTGTACGTGAATTTAAAGGTAAAGAACTTTTAGGAGTAGAATATGAGCAAATGTTTAAGTTTTATACTCCAAAAGAAAAAGCATTCTATGTAGTTCACGGAGATTTTGTAACACTATCAGATGGTACAGGTATAGTTCATATTGCACCTGCTTATGGTGAAGACGATAACTTGCTTGGAAAACAATATGATTTACCACTTATTAATTTAGTTGATGTAGAAGGTAAGTTTATTGATTGCGTTACTCCGTGGAAGGGTATTTTTGTTAAAGATGCTGATGCTAAGATATTAGAGTACTTAAAAGAAAATAATGTTTTATATAAATCAGAGAAATTTACACATTCATATCCACATTGCTGGAGATGTGATACACCACTTTTATATTACCCAAGAGAAAGTTGGTTTGTAAGAATGTCTTCAGTAAGAGACAAACTATTAGAAAATAACAATAAAATAAATTGGATGCCAGATAACACAAGAACAGGAAGAATGGGTAAATTCCTTGAAGGAGTTATAGATTGGAGTATAAGTAGAACTAGATATTGGGGAACTCCACTTCCAATTTGGGAATGTGAATGCGGCCATCGCGAAATGATAGGAAGTATAGCAGAACTTAATGAAAAGGGAATTGATGTGCCAGAAGGAATAGAACTTCATAAACCATTTATAGATAAGGTACATGTTAAGTGTCCAAAATGTAATAAATCTATGACTAGGGTAGAAGAAGTTATTGACTGCTGGTTTGATTCAGGATCAATGCCATTTGCACAACATCATTACCCATTTGAAAACAAAGAATTGTTTGAAGCAAATTTTCCAGCCCAATTTATTTCAGAGGCTGTAGATCAAACAAGAGGATGGTTCTATACATTACTTGCGATATCAACTACTGTGTTTGATACAAACCCATTTGAAAACTGTATAGTACTCGGACATGTGTTAGATAAAGATGGACTAAAAATGTCTAAGCACAAAGGAAATGTTCTAAGTCCATTTACTGTGCTTGACAATCAGGGGGCAGACGCTCTGAGATGGTATTTCTATACTGCAAGTGCGCCATGGCTTCCTTCAAGATTTTATGAGGCTGCAGTTATTGATGCACAAAGGAAATTCATAGGAACATTTTGGAATGTATACTCATTCTACATTCTATATGCTGAATTAGATAGCTTTGACCCAACTAAATATGAGGATTTTGTAGCTGAGAATATTATGGATAAATGGATGATGTCAAAACTAAATTCACTAGTTAAAAATATAGATGAACATTTAGAAAATTATAGAATAACTCAAGGTGCTCTTGAACTTGAAGCCTTTGTTGATGAGCTTTCTAACTGGTATGTAAGACGTAATAGATCAAGATACTGGGTAGAGTCCCTTACAGATGATAAAATTGGTGCTTATATGACATTGTATAGAGTTATAGTAACATTTGCTAAACTGTCTGCTCCATTTATACCATTTGTAACAGAAGAGTTATATCAAAACCTAGTAGTGGCATTGGACAAAAATGCACCAGAAAGTATTCATTTATGTTCTTTCCCTAAATATAATGAAGACCAAGTGGATAAAGAATTAGAGGATGAAATGGATAAAGCATATAAGACGGTTAAACTAGGAAGAAGTGCAAGAAATGCTGCAAATATAAAAAACAGACAGCCACTTGCTAAAATGCTAGTTAGTCTAGGAAATCTGCCAGAATATTATGGAGATATAGTAAAAGAAGAACTTAACATTAAAGAAGTAGAGCTAGGAGCCGATCTTTCTAAATATGTTCAATTTGAAATAAAACCAAACCTACCAGTGCTAGGTAAGCCATATGGTAAATTAATACCTGGTATAAGAAAAGCTATAGGGGCGATGAACCAAATGGAGCTTGCTCAGACTATAAATAAGGGCGACGTAGTTACTATAAATGTAGGGGGAACAGAAATAGAACTCAACAGCGAAAGATTACTTGTTACAATGCAAGGACTTTCCGGCTATGCGTTTGCTGGGGAAGGCGAAATGGGAGTGGTTTTAGATACAAACATAACGCAGGAACTTAAAGAAGAAGGAAACGTACGTGAGATCTTAAGTAAGATTCAAAATATGAGAAAAGAAAGTGGTTTTGAAGTTGCTGATAAGATTAAAATTTACGTATCGGGAAATGAAATGCTTCTAAATGTAATTGCGAAGTTTGAAGATCAAATTAAACGTGATACTTTAGCAGTAGAAGTTCTATACAACGCCAAAAGAGAATACGCGCAAGTTAAGATAAATGGCGAAGATTTAGAATTAGATTTAGAAAAAATATAATTATAATCATTTTTGAAAGTATGTGGTAATTGTCACATACTTTCTTTTTTGACATAAAAAATTGCAAATAATGTTATAAAAAAGTTTTTTTGGGGAAACATTATAATTATACTAAAAAGTTAAGATAAATTATAACTTGAAAAAATTAGTTTTTATAAGTATAATGATAAGATAAGAAAATACTAGGAGTTGAGAAATATGGCTGCTTCAATAAAAGATGTTGCAAGAGAAGCGGGAGTTTCTATTGCAACAGTATCAAGGGTTTTAAATAACATTGATGTTGTAAATGAAGATACTAAGAAAAAAGTAAGAGACGCTATAAAAAAATTATCATATAGACCTAATATAGTTGCGAGAAGCTTAAAAACACAAAAATCTAGCACAATAGGTATTATTATACCGGATATATCCAACCAATTTTATCCTGAAATCGTTAGGGGTTGTGAGGATGTAGCTAATATTTATAATTATAATATTATGCTTTGTAATGCAGATTTAGATGTAGAAAAGGAAATGGAAGCTCTAAGAATACTTAAAGAGAAAATGATAGATGGAGTTATATATATGAGTAATTCCATAGAAAATAATGTTGTAAGTTTAATTAAGGACCTAGAAATGCCAATAGTTCTTGTAGAAACTACAGATACTGATGGTATATTCCCTAGTGTCTCAATTGACAATGTAATGGCAGCAAGTGATGGAGTGAAATATTTAGCAAATAAGGGTAACAAAAATATTGCATATATAGGAACCACTACAGAAAAAATCAATGCACAATCTAGAAGATACATAGGCTACAAAAAAGCATTAGAGGAACTGGAAATAAAATTTAATCAAGATCTAGTTTATTGTGGTGGAGGTAAGGCTAGAGATGGATACGTAGGAATTAATGCTATATTAGATAAGGGTGTAAAGGTAGACGCAGTATTCTGTGTTAGTGATGAAATTGCTATGGGAGTAATAAATGCATTAAGAGATAGATCAATTAATGTACCGTGCGATGTAGATGTCATGGGTTTTGATGATATTTATTCAGCTTCAATATTCTATCCTAAACTTACAACAGTATCTCAACCAATGTATGACATGGGCTCTGTAAGTATGAGAATGCTTATAAAATCTATAAATAATTTAACGGTTGATGAGAAACATTTTGTGTTACCCTATGGAATAGTGGAGAGAGATTCCTGTAAATAATAAAAAGTCTTGTTAAAACCCATTGTGGTTTAATAAGACTTTTTACATTATCTGCAGAGAAATAATATATATATTATATTATAAGTTGGAGGTAGTAAAGGTTTGAATATAAATAGTAAAGTAGAGAAAATATTTTCATATTTATTAAGTATTAAAAATATGAACCAAAAGACTATAAGAAATATTAATGAATATGAAAAAGTATATTGGCAAAAGACGCTTCAAAATATTTGCGGGTGTACTTTTAATAATGATGAAAATAAGGATTACTGGTTCAGCATAGATGATAGTGCAGAAAAGTTATATAGTGAGTTTCAGAAAACATATTTACAATTAGAAAAAAATAGTGAGGATTTAGAGATGGTTTGGGCAAATGGCCTTTTAACTTGGCGAAAGGAAGGGAAAGAAATAGTTCACCCTATCTTTACAACTAAGATGGAAATAAAATTTGATTCAATTAAAAAAATATTTACTCTAAATCCATATAATAACCAAACTAATGTGGAACTTGAGTTTTTAAATGAATATCTAGAGGTAAACTTAGATAATTTATTAACACTTCGAAATAAAGCGAAAAACATGGCCTTGGATGTTAGAAATATTGAAACCGCTTCAAAAATTTTTGAAGAGATAGCTGCACTTTTGAAATCTCCAATAGAGGGGGGTTACATCAATGAAGTATCCTGCCAGGTTGATTTAAAAATTGATACCAATATACAATTTTACAATGCACCTTGCATAATCCTTCGAAAGGTAGATACAAGACTTTGGAATATGGAGTTAAATGATGTATTATCTCAAATAAGAAGTGGATTTCCTATTCCTAAAACTATAGAGGCACTAGTCTCTGAGGAAGAATTAGTACAAGATATTCAGACTATTGAGGAGTGGAAGGAAGTAGGACAAGATGTGCTGTTTCCACTTCCTGCAAATGAAGAACAAATGGAAATAACTAAGAAACTGGCTGAAAACTTTGGTATAGTTGTACAGGGGCCACCAGGTACTGGTAAAAGCCATTCTATAGCTAATCTAATATGTCATCTTTTGGCTCATGGGAAAAGGGTACTTGTGACAAGCCAAACAGACAAAGCATTAAGGGTTTTATCTGATAAAATACCTGAAGAAGTTAGGGCACTATGTATTAGCATACTAGGTAATGATAAAAAATCATTAGAAGAATTGGACGAGTCTGTTAGGAAAATAACAGAAAATTTATCTATGGATACTAAAGAGTTACGAAAGGAAATCAAACTCTTAAAATATAAACATAGTGAGGGCCTAAAGGTACAAGAAAATTTATATAAGGAAATAAAATGCATTGAAGATAGAGAAAATGAGAAGGTAGAATACGAGGGTCAAAAATATACCTTAATGCAAATGGCTAGCTTTGTTAAAAATAATGAAGAGGCTCATCACTTTATAGTTGACAAGGTGGAATTTAATAGGGCGAATCCATTGTGCAATGAAGACTTTAAAAAGTTAGTTTCGTTGCTTGATCTAATCAAAAAAGATCAAATGGATGAAATAAACAACATAGATAGGTGCGTGGCAGTTCTGCCTAATGTAAATGATTTGTGTGATAGAATATCAAAATTATTTAAATTAGAACAGGAGCTACATATTTATGAGAATAATATAAAAAATTGGAATAATACAAGTTCTATAAATTACGGAAATAGAAGGTTACTAAAATTTGTAGATGATGCCATAGAAACACTAGAAGGATTCGAAGATAACTGGCTAAATGAGGTTATGAAAAATTATTATTCTAGTACCCAGGCGCAAGCACCTTGGAAAAAGTTAGCTTCTAAATGTAATGAATATATAAAAAATATAGGTGAAATTAAGTGCGAACTAAATAATCATAAACTTGAAATACCAAAGGATGTTGATTTAAACATATTTAAAAATGACTTTGATGTTATAGCAAAAACAATCCTTGAAAAGGGTAAAATAGGAGGTGTGTTTAAGTTTCTTCATGGGAAACTTAAATATATATTTGAAGGATGCACGGTGGATTATGAACTTATAAATAATAGTGAACAAATAGTGGTTGTAGATTTATTTATAAAATTGCAACTATTGCAAAGAGAACTTAAGAGTCTTTGGAACAATACAGTAAAAGAATATGGTGGAGTGTTTATAGATGAATCAAATTTAAACTATATAACGGAAGTGGCGAAAGAGATTAGAAATATTGAAATCATCATGGAGTGGGACAATGACTTTAGGAATAACATAATTAATTTTCTGCCAGATAAATATTTAACTGAAAATTTATCTTGGTACCAAAAGGAAACATACGTTTATCTTAAAAATGGGTTTGAGAGTTTAAGCAGTATAAATAGGTATAATAAATTAAGTGGTGAAATAGAAGAAATAAAGACAAGCACAAGCAGCGTAGGATGCCTCGGGAAACTGCACAATGCTATAAATACAAGAAGCATAAGTGATATTCGAGCTGCTTATATGGAGATAGATAGTTTAACTCAGTTAGTACCCATGGTTTTAGAGTTAACAGAATTAAGCAAAAAGATAGAAGGATGTTGTCCTATATTATTCCAAAGTATGATAAACCGTGAAGAAACACTCATGATAGAGTTACAAAATTTAAATTGGGAAAAAACATGGCAGTGGAAAAAATGGAATGATTATTTGTGCGAATTACAACAAGTGGATGTAGAAGAATTAGAGAAGAATATAGCACATCAAAAAATCAAAGAAAAATATATAATAAGAGAACTTGTTTCTAAAAAAAGTTGGCTTAACCAAATAGAACGAACTACTGAGGTTCAGAAGAGAAGCTTATTCACTTGGATGGAAGCCATAAAGAGGATAGGAAAAGGTACAGGCACCCAGGCAGTAAAGTATAGAAAAATCGCACAAAAAGAGATGGAGAATTGCAAGGACGTTATTCCTGTATGGATTATGCCAATCAATAGAGTCATGGAAAATTTAAAGCTTACAGATAATCTGTTTGATGTAGTAATTGTGGATGAAAGCAGTCAAAGTGACGTATCAGCTATAACAGTATTAATGAGGGCTAAAAAAGCAATAATAGTAGGCGATGAAAAGCAAATAAGTCCCGAAGCTATTGGAAAAGACCATGTGGTTGTAGAAACTTTGATAGAAACGTATTTAGAAGGTATCCCACATGCGCAGTGGTTTGATTTAAAAACAAGTTTATACAATACGGCTTTAAGGGTGTTTCCAAGTAGGGTATTATTAAAGGAACACTTTAGATGTGTGCCAGAGATAATTGGATTTAGTAATGCATTATGTTATTCTAATGAAATAATTCCTTTAAGAAGAATTGATGCTGCTGAAAAAGTTGGACAATTTATAGTGCCATATAAAGTTATAGAAGGCTGTAAGGATGAAAATAAGGCGTTAAACGTATGTGAGGCAGAGTGTATTGTAGAGAAGATAATAGAGTGCTGTAGTAATGATAGGTATAAGGGAATGACGATGGGAGTTATATCACTTTTAGGAGACACTCAATCGGAATTTATACAAGCCTCCTTAGTAGAAAAGCTTGGAATGGAGGAAATGCTACAAAGAAGACTTATATGTGGGGATGCTTATTCCTTTCAAGGGGATGAGAGAGATGTAATGTTCCTCTCCATGGTCATAGCAAACAATGCTAAATTTACGGCCCTAACAAAGGGATCTGATATAAGAAGATTTAATGTAGCTACCAGTCGTGCAAGAAATCAAATGTGGCTATTTCATTCTGTAGACTTAGAAGACCTTAATAATAAATGTGTTAGGTACTCCTTGCTTAAATATTGTCTAGAGGGAAATGAACTAAGGGAAGAAACTAAATCTGATGAATATTTACTATTAAATGATTTTGAAGAGCGTATAGCGAGCAGTATAAAAGAAAGCGGATTTAAGCTTACACCAAAGGTAAAAGTAGGGAAATACACAATAGATTTTGTTGTAGAAACAGATTTATGTTTAGAACAGCAGAGGAGTGGTCAATATAAAAAAATAGCAGTAAAATGTATTGGGATGCCTGCGGATGAAGATTACAATTGGCAAAAGCAGTATGAAATGCAAATGTGTCTTGAAAGAATGGGATGGGAATTTCATAAAATACGCGCCAGTGAATTTTATAGAAATCCAAGTGAAGTTATGGAAAAATTAAAACAAAAAATAAACAAAAATGTAATTAGATAGACAATATATTTGTTGAAATTCTATAGTACGACATGATAGTACAAGAAAATTTGACCTTGTGCAGTTTTTCTGGTTTGATATTTTTTATATAGTTAGTATAATAATAATATAGAAATTTTAATATAGATGAGAGGGATGGCTAGCGAAGTGGAGAATATAATATGGATGATATGGAGAAACGAACAAGAGGAATGTTTTAAAGTAGGTGAATTGTGTAGGAATGGTGAAAAATATTATTTTAAATATGATGCTGAGGGTGTAAGAAAAGCCAAGGAGTATGGATTTTCTCCATTACCGCAGTTCCCAAGATTAGATGTAGAGTATTTTAGAGAAGAATTATTTACTTCATTTTCACATCGTCTTCCTTGTAAAAGGGATGCAAACTCTGTCTTAAAGGAGTATAAACTTAAAGAATATGATGTATTTGAATTACTAAAAAGAAGTGGAGGCAAAACCACAACAGATAGTTTGGAATTTGTTTCGCCTTTTAATGAAGAGAGTATTAATTTGGATTTAAAATAAATATCCCTAAATAAAAGTGTGTAAAATGAAAATATATATTTTCATTTTACACACTTTTTAGTTTAAGTTTAACGACATTTCAGAAGGAAAGTCTCCAACTTCTATAAGTAGGAATATTAAAACTCACTAAAGGTGTCTTTAGGATTTCTTTCGGATGTATCATTAGGGTCAGTTACTTTATTGGTGGGTTTGATATCATGACGTTCAAAGTGTCCTATGTTATCGGACAATGTCCCTAGCTCTCCATAGTAATCTTCATCAGGCATACCGTCAAAAGGGTAAGGTGTATTTTTAAGTGACATTATCTAATCCTTCCTTTCATAATATATTTTAAAAAAGCCTGGGTGAAAACAAAATTGATTTTCACTATATAGATTGGTTAAAAATCTATTAAATTATGCAAATAAACTATTGTAATCTAGCATTTATTAAAAATTGTTCTCACAACATGGACTACTGGCTCATAAAATGAAATGAGTAATAAGTTGGGGTGGTATTTTTTGCTATATGTACTAATATTAGCAGGTGGAAAAGGAACAAGACTTTACCCTCTATCTCGTGCGCAAAACCCTAAACAGTTTTTAAATATTATTAATAATAAGAGCTTTTTAAGAAGCACTGTGGATAGAATAAAATGTTTAGTTAGTAATGAGAATATTTATGTAGTTACCAATGAAGAGTATTTCGAAAAAATTTGCAGTGAACTTCCGGAGATCCGTAAATCTAATATATTTGTAGAGCCTAGTAATAAGGAGACCGCCTTATGCAGGACATAGGTCATATGGAAAAATGAGGGTATTGGTAATTGTGCTATTATCAATGAATACATAGATTAATGATAATATAATTTGTTAAGTATTAAAAAGAATTTAAAAGTGAATTTAGATGTTGCTTTAATCGAACATATGTTTTATTATATATATAAAGGTATATAATATTTTTTATATTTCTCAAAATTTCATATTTTATAAATTCCCAAAACTATTTATAAACTATTTATTATCCAAAAACTATCGGGAAAAGATACTGCTAAAATAATTTTAGCAAACCAATGTAGAGCTTTAGGTGTAAGTATGCCGTGGCGGTAACATTTGGTTAAATCTTTCGATAGTACAAAGGAGGTAGATAGTTTTTTTGTTGTCTTTAATTATTTAACTAAAATTACCTATTAAACATTTTAGAAAACAAGTAAGAACATAAACGGAGGTAGAACGTGCTTAATGAAAAAGAAAAAAGAATATTAGAGGCAATTGTAAAGTTCCAGACGGATAGGGGATATACGCCAACTATTAGAGAATTGCATGAACTGATCAATGGTAGTAATTCGATTTCTACTATTCATATTTATCTAAAAAAATTAGAAGAAGATGGGTATATAAAAAGAGAAAAGAGAGTTGCAAGAACAATAAAAATAATTAAGCATAGAGAGGAATGAACATGGCAAAGTTTATAATTTATACTGATGGAAACTATAGAAATAATAAGGGTGGATTTGGAGTAAAAATTATTAATACTGAAGATGATAAAGGATCAATAATTCTATATGGAAAATCGAAATCTAATGGTAGCTATCAAAGTGAAGTAGCAGCGGTAAGTGAAGGCTTGAATTTTTTTAATGAAAAAATAATACCAGTATTAAATGGACAAGAATATTTTATTGAATTAAGAATTGATTTATTGTCCATTATTAAAATTTTTAATTGTCACGGATATAAGAAAATTAAAAAAAGATTTAGTAATTCAGAAAGAATACCAAAGATTAATGAAAATCAAAGTGTGACTTTAAAACTTATTAATTTGTTTGATACTTTCGCAAAAGGATGTGTTAGATTTAAAAAAGTTAATAAGAAAGACATTAACAATGTGATTGTAGACAAATTTGCTGCTTTTGCAATAAAAAGTGAACCTATTGAAAGTTACGAACGTCATATTTTAATGCAGGAGCATGTGGAAGAAGCTTTAAGTGTTGTGGAGATGTCGGAACTGTCTAACTTTCATATTAATGAAGAATTAATCGATAAATCAATTAAGAATATTATAGAAAGTAGTAAGTTAATAGAGAAACAGGATACATTAATAAAATTGTATGCTGATAATAAGGTAAATACAATTATGGTACCTGTCAATAAAATTATAGTTACTGAAAGTATTCATTTGAATTGCAAAACAATGGCATATAACGGAGGTTTAAAGAAGATAGCTAAAACAGGCAATATTAGTAGGCCTGTTGTTGTTAGGGATATAGGTAATGGATATTACAGCCTTATATGTGGAGCTTTAGCTTTATTCAGTGCTAAAATTGTTAGTTTAGATGAAATTCCAGTATTGATAACTACCTTAAACATAGGAGATTTCAGAGAAAAATATAGTTTATATAATTAGTTTTATATTAAATGAGGATGGAAAGGGGTAGAAAAAAATGACAAACAAAAATATAGAGGATATTAATTTTTTTCAATTTGGAATTAAACTCAATACAATAAGCTTATCTGATGTTACATATAATGTGCCAAATAACTCTGGTATATATGTGATATATGAAAATAATAAAATGATAAAAATAGGACAAACAATGCACTTGAAAAACAGATTAGAGGGGTACTATGGATGTAAGAGAAATGATAGTGAGATTAATAAGTACATTACTTACTTGAACCGAGATAATATGGTAATTCAATGGATGGAATACGACAGTAAAAGTATTTCAGACATGGAAACTTTATTACAAAAGTTAGTTAGTTTAAGCGGTGTAGATTTATTGTGTTGGAAAAGAAAATAATAGGAGGAATTTAAAATGTCAGCTAAAATAGTGCTTAAAAATGATTTGATAAATAAAATTCCACATATGAGTGGAAAGCAATATAGTGAAATTTTAGAATTGGCGATAGGAAATATAATAAAATATGATGAAAACTTAAAAAAATTCAGCGTTTGTCGTAGAAGTCAATATCATAAATACTTATTATATATTCCAGTGTATGAGAATGGAATTAAAATAACTGAAAATGAGGAACAAAGAGTAAAGAGGCTTGAATTGAGGGATTCATTAATAAACAAATTTAGCAATACTGGCGTTCAGACTAAATTAACTGATGTTATGGACTACAGCAAATATATTTCTCGCAATATTGTAGTTGATATGCTGAATATTTCTAAAAAACATTTAGATGTAATAGCTAGTTCAACTGGTGTAATAAAATCTGTAATATACAAAAACAATAAATTTATCGAGAAAGAAAGCTTGTTATTATATTTAAGCCAAAATCATTTTACGGGAACTGGAGTGACAAATTATCAAATCATAGATGGATTAATAGGTGGTAATGAATATATAGAGGCATGGGAAAAGTTTTTGAATGTGGTGCCAGAAAATAAAAGAGTTGTTAAAGAGACTGATGTTTCCGAAGAGTTTAATAGCGAAGATATTTTTAATATTTTTAATATTTATGTTAGGATAATTGATGAAACACTAACTGAAGTTCCCAAATTATATCCTTTGAATATGTATGTGAAGAATTTTAACTTGGATCACCGGTCTTTATTAAGATACTGCGAAAAGGGTATAATTAATTACTATAAGATAGGAAATAAATATATGCTGTCTGAAGAGGATTATAATAATAGTTTTGAATTAATAAAGAAGTATAAAGATATTCCAATAAATAGAATAAAAATTGGAGGAAAAAAAACAAAATATCAACAATTGTTATTTGATATAGATATACCTCAATTGATACCAAATAAAAAGTTTGAACAGAATATGAAACCTATTGTGGTGAAGTATTTTGATTTATGTAAAATAAAAAAAGAAATTTTGAAGCTTAAAGAATATTATATGAAGAACAATTACGATAAATTAACATCTTCCATAGATAAACAAGATTTGGTATTAAATTATGAGCTTGAAAAGTTGATAAATAGCATAAAAGAAAAGGCACTAGAAGTATTATAATATAGTTGGATTTTAACCCGGATAGATTATTTATTAATCCTATTCGGGTTATTTTATATTTAAAGCATATATACATTCAATAGTGGCACTTTAGTTATTGTTCTGAACCAATTAATGCTATAATTAAGGTGAAATAGTTGAAAAATTATCTATTTAAAAAGGTTATTATTTAAAATAATAGAATATTAAAAGTATAGGAAAATACAGATTAAGAGGAGCATACAAATGGAAAAACTAACATTACAGAAATTAGAATCGACGCTGTTTTCAGCGGCTGACATTTTAAGGGGGGAGTTGGACGCTTCACAATACAAGGATTACATATTTGGACTACTTTTTTTAAAAAGATTAAATGACGAATTTGACGAACAAAGAGAAGATAGAAAGAATGATTTTATAGAGCAAGGGATGGAAGTAGAAGAAGTCAACATTATACTTGAGGACCCCTCAATCTATGAGACTTTTTATGTTCCAGAACAGGCGAGATGGGAAAAATTAAAGAATCTAAATTTAAATATAGGACCAGAACTTGATAAGGCCTTTAAAAGTCTCGAAGATGAACCTAAAAATTCAGAGTTAATTGGAGTCCTTACAACAGCTAACTATAATGATAAAGAACGTGTGCCCGATAAGAAACTATCGCAACTGTTACTTCTTTTAGATGATATATGTTTGGCAGATTCTAACCTTGAAAGCAATGACATATTAGGAGACGCCTATCAATATTTAATAAAAACATTCGCTGATGAAGGTGGAAAGAAGGGTGGTGAGTTTTATACTCCTACTCAAATAGTGAATATTATGGTTAATGTTCTTAAACCGCAAGAAGGGGATAGAATATATGATCCTACTTCTGGATCTGGCGGTATGTTGATCCAATCTATAAAATATATAAAAGAGCATAATGGAAATTCTAAAAATATATCACTTTATGGACAAGAAATAAACCTTTCTACTTGGGCGATTTGTAAGATGAATATGCTATTTCATAATGCAACAGGAGCAGATATTAAGAAGGGCGACACAATTAGAACACCAATGCATACAGAAGGTGGGGCTTTAAAAACATTTGATAAAGTCCTTGCAAATCCCCCGTTCTCCTTGAGTAATTGGGGTTTAGAAGAAGCTCAAGCTGACCAGTACCACAGATTTCCATATGGAATACCACCAAAGTCCTACGGAGATTTAGCATTTGTTTCTCATATGGTAGCAAGTTTGAATGCAAAGGGTAAAATGGCGTCTGTAGTTCCTCATGGGGTTTTGTTTAGAAGTGGTGCTGAAGGAAAGATAAGAGAAGGGTTCTTAAAAGATGATTTAATTGAGGCGGTTATTGGTTTACCTTCAAATATATTTTATGGAACAAGTATTCCGGCAGCTATTTTAATAATCAATAAGAATAAGCCAATTGATAGAAAAGAGAAGGTCTTATTTATAGATAGTAGTCAAGAGTTTGTTAAGGATGGTAATAAAAATAGATTAAGAGACGAAGATATAGATAACATAGTTAAGGTTTATGATGAATATAAAGATGTTGAAAAATATGCTGCGGTAGTAAGCATTTCTACTATTAAAGAAAATGACTATAACTTAAATATAAGCAGATATGTAGATATGAGTGAAGAAGAAATTGAAATTGATATTGAAGCAGTAATTGAAGAAATTAGGGAATTAAAAGAGAAAAGCTTTGAAACTGAAGAAAAAATAAATAAATATTTGGCTGAATTGGGCTTTGAAGGGATATAGTAGGTGAGTAAATGAGAGAAGGATATAAAATTACTGAATTAGTGTTGAACGTCAAATTATAACTAATTGAAAAGTCATTTTATTTCTATTATTAGTAGGTGATTTACGTCAGATTACCTCTAAGAAATCAATTTATAAATAAGAAAACATCATTTTATTAGTATAATTTGTTTTAGCCAG
>NZ_JAENWM010000062.1 GCF_016650035.1 Clostridium sp. | reverse complement strand
TTCTTTGGCCATCTTAAGGCCTAGTTCTCTATCCTTCAAAACCAAACTAATATTCTCAATTGCCGAAAGCCATGGAATCAACCTATCTTCCTGAAAAACCATTGAAATATCCTCTGTAATTTTAACTTCACCTTCATCTGGGTAAATAAGCCCCGCTATTAAATTAAAAACAGTAGTTTTTCCTACCCCTGATGGTCCAAATATACACACTATTCCTTTTTGCGGAAATTCTATAGTCTTCTTCTCGATAACTACCTCTCCATTAAAGCTTTTACTTACACCCTTAAAGATAATCATACATAATACCTGCCTTTTTAAAGAAGAAATTAATTACTTTTACAAACCCCTTTTCAAATAATAGGCTAAGTATTATTACCACTACAGTCCAAGCGAAGATATCAACAGTTTCTAGATAAATTTTAGCATTGTATAAATTTCTTCCTATAGTTCCTTTAGACAGTCCGATTACCTCAGCTGCAATTCCAGCCTTCCAAGCAAAACCTATACCAACATTACAAGCCGCAGCAAAATATGGCATAATGCTTGGAATATATACCGCCTTTAACACTCTTCTTTTAGGTATATTGAAAACCTTTGTCATTTCTAAAAGCTTGATATCAGTGTTTTTAATTCCTTCAGACACATTTTCCCATACCATAGGCAATACCATTAGAAATGCTATAAAAGCAGATATTCTATAAGATTTTAACCATATTAAAGCAAGTATTATAAAGGATGCCACAGGCGTTGATTTTATAATATTTAACACTGGCTTAAAAAAATAATCAAGTATTTTAAACTTAGTTGTGATAACAGCTAGTATAGTTCCAGATACTAACGCCAGTATTAAGCCAATAAATATTCTCATAAATGATATTCCAATTGATTTCCAAAATAATGTTGTAAAAGATAACTCAACTATACGCATAAAAATATTTATTGGAGATGATATTAAAAGCTCTTGATCCACAAACAGATAAACCAATTGCCATATAAGTAGCCAAATTAATAATACTCCTGTCTTCATTACAAATTTACTTATTTTACTTTTTACCCTCGTAGTAAAAATCTTCATCAGGTAGTTCTCCCCCTACGGACTTTGGATTTGCTTTAAATAACACCTCTAAAAACCCACTAGTCATTGACTTCATTTCACTTCCGTCAATAAAAGTGATACTAGATTTAGGAATAGCGATCTTTGCTGGTGCTGCTTTCATTATATCGAATTTTTCAATTAATGCAGCACTTTCATCTATATTATTATTAACATATTCTGTTGACATAGCGTACTCTTCTAAAAATGAATCTACAACAGCTTTATTCTTCTCTAAGAATTCTGTTCGAACAATAATGCTTCCCATTACTAGAGCACTTGGGTTTTCACCAGATACGGTTTCCCATTCCTTTGTCATATCTAATGCAATCTTAACATCTTTATTTTGCATTAATACAGATGTTACAAATGGTTGTGGAAGTAATGCGATTTCTATCTCTCCTGCTGCCATTAAAGTCGCAACTTCAGAATGCTCAGCTCTGTATTCCACTTCTACGTCCTTGCCAACTATTAGTCCATTTTGTTCCAATACGTAATTTAAAACATATTCTGGAGTTGTTCCTTGACCAGTTGCATATATTTTTTTCCCTCTAAGATCGTCAATCTTTGTAATTTCTACTCCATTAGTTACTATATATAAAACTCCTAAAGTATTATTAGCGATAATCTTTATTTTTCCTTCAGTTTTTTTGTAAAGTGTCGCAGCTAGATTTGTAGGAACTGCAGCAATATCTACTTGTCCTGTAGTAATCATCCCAACTACTTCATCAGGTGCACCTGACAAGCTAAAAGTATAATCATTTTTAGTTTTACCTAATTCGTCATCTTCCATAAGTTTAACCATACCCATACCTGTAGGACCCTTTAAAGCTACAATATTTGCTTTTTTTCCAACTTCTTCCTTTGAACATCCTGTAAACCCTGTAAATCCAATAAATAATACAACTACTAACGCCATAACTTTCTTCATAATAATAATCCCCCTTCTATAACTCGTTTATATTTTTTATAAATATTTGTTTACCTTCTTTTTTGATAATCTTTTTTTCCTCAAGGTCACAAATAATTCTATATAAAGATGCTCTACTAATATTCAGCATCTTAGATAGCTCTGTAAAACCTATTTTAACATCTACTTCATATTGTCCTTCCCTCGTCATACGCGCATTGTTACGTAAAAATATACTTAACTTCTCTTCTACAGTATTTACAGTAAATCCATCTATCTTCCTATTTAAAAAATATATTTTTTCTGTTAAAACTGATATATAATTCTTAACAAGTATAAAATCTAGCTCAAACATTTTTTCAATTAAATTCTCATCAATAAATAATATTTTGCAATTACCTATTGAACTTATTTTGCTTACATATATATTTTGTTTTGAAAATATAGTTGCTACTCCAAAAATATCTCCTTTATTTAACACTCTAAGTACTAAATCACCATCGTTCCCTTTTGTTACTATGGCACTACCATTAATAATAATACCTAAACCATTAAAATAATTGTCTCTATCATAAATTGTGCAGTTTTTCTTAAAATCAGAAATATTTGCCTTCTCTAATAATATACCCTCAAGAATTGTTCTATTAGTACCACTAAATAAATAACTATTAAATAAACCATCAATTTCTAAACTGCTTATGCCCACAATGTGCACCACCTAATATGTCTTAGATAAGACACTTTTAATTTATTGTATCCCCTATTAAATACATTGTCAATATTTTAGTAAACACAAGTTTTCGTAAATTCACACTTCCGTAAAAAAAGGATATATCTCAGGAAATGCAGTTACTTATGCAGACCTAGAGAAATCACAAAAACATATTTGAGCAGAAATAAAAATATACCAAACTATTTATTAACTTAATTGGATATAATTTAACTTTTGGTTTAGTTTCATTATTTATGTTCTTTGCACTTTATTTATTTAAATAATAGAGTGACAAGCGCTTGTTAGATACTTGAATAAACTAAAGAGAGCACTGAGACTCATATAGTCTCAGTGCTCTCTTTAGATGGCAGGAACTTTTCAATATACTTCTCTCCCTTAAAAATAGTGAATTAACTAGTTCACTAAACCATTCTTATGCTTAAATATTTTTTAAAAATGTTACATATATTTATTTAATATCTGTTCAAAATCTGATTTAGGTCTAAATCCAACTATATTTTCTTATATTGATATTTTTAATCTTCTACAGATTGTATTGCTCCCATAGGACAATATCTTATACATTTACCACACGTAGTACACTTATCTTCTATAACAGTAGGTGCACCAAATCCAACTTGTTGTATAGCATTTACTGGACATACTCTCACTGATGGACATGGATGATTTTGTGGACACCTATTCACAATTACTTTAATTTTCATAACCTTCACCTCTTTTTTTTCTATACCTCTAAAAGGAATTATTTAAATTGTATCTAGCATTCAAAACATAAATGCTAGAAATATTTATACCCCCTATAGGTATATAAGAATATTAACATATTGAAATTTATCTGTCAATAACAATTTAATATTTTTGCTCTAAAATTATTATGGATCTGATTTATAAAGACTTTATAAAAAAAAACTGTGTCATGAGTTTTACCTCATACACAGTTTTTATAGCATCCACAAATAATAACCACAATTTTTCATCATGATTATCTCCATAATTTTCAGCTAATCAAAATTATAACCTTTGACTAACAATTCCATTTTGCTTATTTTAAATAATTATTCGTTACAATGTCCAAAATGTCCACTTACATGCTTTCCATCACTTGCAACTGCAATTTTCATTTATAATACCTCCCTTAATTTAATTAAATTTATATTTCTTAATGTCGTGCAGGACCAGACATTTTTAATTGTTCTAATTCACCATTATTATACTTTAAAAGAACTAAATTTATAACTATACTGTCACATTTATATGCTTTAATTCCTGATTTTTCAATAATTTCAAAAGCATTAGGCCCAAGGTTACCTGTAATTATAACATTTACATTTTCATCAACTAGTTGATTAGATGCAACAATCCCTGCTCCACCACTAGCTGTTTTACCTTTATTCTCTATAACTTTAATATCTTCACTTTCTGTATCATGAATTTGAAAATATTCACACCTTCCAAACACTGTATCTAATAAATCATCACTAGCTTTACCCGCTGACGAAATTGCTATTTTCATTAATTAACCTCCAAATCTTTTATTATATTTGTTACTATAGGATTAAAAATAAGTTCAAGACTTTCATTTGCATTTTCATATCCATACTCTGCTAAGTTGCTTATGCTACTCAACATAGGGAGCTCTGCTAAAAGTTTTAAATCCATTTCCTTTAGAAATTTATCCGTGCCTTCACCATTATAAAGTTTTATTTCTTTACCACAATCTGGGCAAGTTATATAACTCATGTTTTCAATAACACCTAAAACATTAATATTCATCTTTCTTGCCATATTCACCGCTTTTGATACTATCATAGAAACAAGATCCTGTGGTATAGACACCATAACTATACCATTTATTGGAATAGTTTGCATTACTGTTAATGCAATATCACTTGTTCCTGGTGGCATATCAATTACTAAATAATCAAGATCTTCCCAAATAACATCTGTCCAAAACTGCTTAACCACATTTGAAAGCATAGGTCCTCTCCAAATTACAGGATCATCTTCTTTTTCTGTTAAAAAATTTAATGACATAACTTTCATACCATCACTAGTTACAACAGGCAACATACCTTGTTCATTGTTAGTAGCTCTTTTACCTTTTAATCCAAGAAGTCTAGGAACACTTGGTCCTGTTATATCTGCATCTAATACTCCTACACTATAACCAAGAGCTTTTAATTGTTTTGCTATAAGAACAGAAATTGAAGATTTGCCCACTCCTCCTTTACCACTCATTACACCAATAATTTTTTTAACATTATTTAGTGGATTATTTTCAATCATACACGTTTCCTTATCCTTTGAACATCCATCACTTGATGGACATGTATTACATTCTGCCACAAAATCATCTCCTACATTTTATTTCTTTCCTACATTTACTACATAATCCTACAAATATAATATTCGAATCATATATCTCTAAATCTTTTTCTTTTTCCATTTTTTTATTTAGCTTTAAATAGTCAAGATTCAAACTTTGACTATCTAAACCAATCATCCTATGGATGTATATTGGCATTTGCTATTTACAATTATTATACTACTCCTTTTATTTGTTATTGTCAAATGCCAATAAGCCTCAAATAAAAACTATAAGAGGCGCTTGGAAAATTACTTTAATAAAAAAACACTTGAAAAATGATTGTGTTTATCCTTTTTAAAAATGAAATTATTATTTTTTGCCATTTAATTGCTCTGCAATAATTCTTGCTAAATACTTAGCAGTATTTTTCCCTTCCCCAATATCATTAGTATATGTGCCTACCTCAAGTAGTACTGCATTATCACTTTTATTCTGGTTATAAAACCCAAGTCCATATTGATAAGGATAGATTGGGGTGTCTCTCAAAAGATCAGGATATAATTTATTTGATATTCCTATCATGGAATTTATTAATTTTTTCTGCTTATCATATCTAGGGTTTTTCTCAGTTACTACAAACTGAAACTTTGCAACATTTACCCCATTTATTTTAGTCATTACTAAAATCTTATTCTTTACACTATCTCTATGTATATCTATAATTAAATCAAAATCTCCATATTCTTTTAAATACTTATCTAAAGTAACTCCAGATTTTTTATAGGCATTATCATAATCTCCTTTATCATTCACTGTCTTATCATGTACAACTGCAATTCCATATTTTTTTTCTAGTTCCTCAGTTATTACATCTCCAACAGCACATACGCTTCTTGTTGGATCCAAACTATTGGTAGTTTTAAGTGTTTCTTTATCTGAGGTGAGGTAAGCTTCGCAGGTATGAGTATGATATATAAGTACTCGTGGTTCTGCTTTATTTAGAGCTTGTTTCAAATTAGGATTATAGAGGTCTGCAATAACATTAGGAGCCTCAACACTATCTTCAGATTTACTTACTTGCTTATCATCTAAATTAAAGGGGGTAAAAATAAATGCTTTTATTTTCTCCACACTATTGCCCTCATCAGTAACACTTACATCAGTACTGCTTTCATTATTATCCAAATATGCCCTTTTACCTGAACAAAACCAATGTTCTTCATGTCCATGTTCTATCAACTTGTGAAATTGCTTCATAAATTAAAAGCTTAGAATTGTTTTCACAATTCTAAGCTTTTATATATTAATTTTTATATCCAATAGCTTTAGCGGGGCATTTATTTATGGCTGTCTTTATATTTTCATTTTCTTCTGACTTAACTACCGTCTTAAGCACCTGTGCTTTTCTATTTTCTATAATAAAATTATCCGGAGATATTTTATTACATACTCCACAACCAATACAGTATTGCTCATTTATGCGAAGTATACTCTCTTCATTATTCAAAACATCATCACTGGGTATATGTTCTTTTTTTACCAACCTTGAGACAAAATAAGCCATAATAAAAATTGATATAGTAGTAAACACCCATCTTATAGCCATGAATTTAAGGCCTAAAAATTTTGCTTCATTAGCAAGCATTGGTATTTTAATTACAGCCCAGGTACTGAGCATAATTACTATACTTGAAACACTTGCTCCTTTTTTTAAAAGCATTTTACACACTGGAAAAGCTGCATATATAGGACCTGCTGAGAAACTTCCAAGTAAGAAAGAAAATATAGATCCTTTAAAACCAGAACCTTCACCTAAGGCCTTTTCTATTGATTTTTTAGGAACCCAGGCTTCAATAAGAGATGTTAGTAACAATATAACTGGCATAATTATAAGCATTTCTTTTATATAATATAAACTGTTATTTAAAGACTGAAGGGCTTTACCAGGCATTAGAATTCCTATCACTATATAAGTCACAGCTACTAGGGTTAATAGCATATTATTTTTTAGTTTTTGTCTAATCGAGCTCACATCACCACCCCCATTAATAGAGCAATTATAATGGCAAATATAAAGCTCAAAGAATTCCTTGCTATAGTAAACCTTAAACCAAATTCTCTTTTTTCAAGAGGAAAAGTCACAACGCCTACCATAGTTAGCGTTGTTAAAAATGCAACTACTGGTACTATGTTAGCTCCAGCATTTACAAGAGAACCCACTAGCGGGAAAGCAACGAAAGCAGGTATTAAAGTTATACTTCCTACAAAAGCTGATACAATTGTAGATATAAGAGCGTTGGAATTACCCATATATTGCTTTATTGTATCAGGAGGAATAAACGTTAATATTAAACCAATAAGAAAAAGTATACCTATTATTGAACCCATCATGTTTCCCATAAGACCTTTTGACATCTTAATAGAATCTATCGTTCTTTTTTTATCTTTAATTATAGACCATATAAACCATGATCCAGTAATAACCCAAAGTACAATAGTAAATATATCCATGCTAGTTACCTACATAATTTTTAGGGTTAGGTGCTTTAATTACGAAAAATTCAAGAATTTCTTCATTAAAATTATTTATATTCATTTTTATATTATATGGTATATTAACAATATTCCCCTGTTGATATTCTTTTTCTTCTTGTTCGCCTAGTTTTATAGTCAATACGCCTTTTACTATAACCATATATACATTAGAATTAGAAAAGTGTTCCGCCAGCCCCGTTCCTTTAGTCAGTGTCATATGCATTAAAAGTAAATTATCATCATCGATAACTTTTGTAACGTTTTTTTCAATAGATTTGTTGAATTTATAATTTTTTTCTATCATTTTAATTTCCCCTTTCAAAATGTCTCTACCCGTATTATAATTGAGTCTAGGAAACAATTCAGTTACCATGGTTACTAATTTTGAAAAAGGAGATAATTAATATATGTTAAACTATATACCACTACTTAAAAACATCGATTTATTTAAAGATCTTTCTTTTGAAACTCTAAATCATATGTTTACCAAAGACTTATATGAAATTAAAAAGTATAAAAAAAATTCTATAATATATTTTCAAAATGAAAAATGTACACGATTTGACATAATTTTAAAAGGAACTATATTAGTTCAAGATATTGATTCAAAAGGCAATGCATTAACTATTAGTCATTTCAATATTGGTGATGTTTTAGGTGGAAATTTGCTTTTTTCACATAAAAACTTTTATCCAATGACCATTATTGCAAAAACTGATGCCATAGTACTTCATATAAAAAAAGATTTAATCTTAAAATTATGCCAAACCAATGTGGTTTTTTTAAATAATTTTCTCCAATCACTATCAGATAAAACTTTAATATTGACTGACAAAATCAAATCATTATCTATGAAAACTATAAGGCAATGCATCATTGATTTTTTAATATATGAAAGTTTCTCCCAAAGCAGTAAAATAATTAAATTACAATACACAAAAAAAGAACTTGCTGAAAAATTTGGAATTCAAAGACCTTCTCTTTCTCGTGAATTAAATAAAATGAGGAAGGACGGATTAATAGAATATGACGCTCATTCTATTACAATAATTGATATAGAGTGAAAAATGACATGACAATAAAACCATTCTTTTTTAAAAAATAGGCTGGTATTATATAAATACCAGCCTATTACAATAACCTATTTTTAAATTTTTGCTTGTATTCATACATGTTTTTATCTGCAATTCTAATCAATTCATTATAATCAATTCCATTTTCGGGGAAATTAGAAATTCCATAGCTAAATCTACACACAAATGTGTTTTCTTCAAAAATAATAGGATTGTCACAAAATTCTTTAGCTATAGTTTCTAATTTTTCTTTTAGATTTTGTAAATTCGTTTCCCAAAAAACTGCAACAAATTCATCTCCTCCAAATCGTGCAAATATATCTGAAATTCTTATTTTACTGCTTAAGTCACTTGCAAAGGTTTTAATAAATTGATCTCCAGCTAGATGCCCATAAGTGTCATTAATAATTTTCAGCCCATTTAAGTCGAATACTACCACAAAAAAGCTCTCATTGTACCTTTTTGCTCTACCAATTACTACCTCAAATAATTCTTCGAAATATCGCCTATTATATACATTAGTTAAATTATCATACCTAGATAAGTACACCGTTTCTTCATAAAGTTTATGTTTTGCAATACCAATCTCAATTTGATTTTTTAAATATTCTAATACGTCTAAATCAGATTCACTAAAAGCATTATTTTGTGTGCTATCAATATTTATTAAACCGTACAATTTTTTATCTAAAAGAATCGGTATACTAATAGATGATTCCACTTTAATTCTATCCGCTGTTTCTAAAAGCTTGGTATACTTTTGAAAGTTGAGTTTTTGAATATCATTAATTATAATAGATTTATCTAAGTTACCTCGCGATGCATTCCAAAAGAAAGAATCTTTCAATTTGAAGCCAAGTTTTTCTGTTTCAGTACTATCATACCCCTTGCTAGCAATGGCTTTTAGATTTTCTTCTTGATCCAAAACTAAAACACAACCAAGATCGCGATTATCCATTGCCACAGTTAACTTTTCTAAAACTAATATAAATAATTCTTTAATATCATTCACTTCAAGGATAGCATGATTTATTTCTAACATTAATTCTTTTAGTTTTAAAAGTCTAGTTATCTTATTTTCAATTTTTTTAAGTCGTGTAATATCAGTCATATTTCCTGCAATTCCAACTACTCGACCTTCTTCATTAACAACCGCCCCTTTAGTAAAAAGAACATCATGCACTGTTTGATCTGCATGTTTTACTTTACCTTCATAAACTTGCTTTAATTTGGACTGCATTAATTCCATATCAGCTTTTAAAAAAACATCTGCTAATTCTTTTGGGTTCATATCATAAACTGTGTGACCTATAATTTCTTCTTTTTTCAAACCTAAATATTCTGTAAAGGTAACATTACAATGTTTGTATATTCCCTTTTCATCTTTATAGAAAATCGGGTTAGGGATTGTGTCAATGAGAGTTTGTAGAAACATATAATTTTCATGAAGCAACAATTCAACATTTTTACATTCAATAGTAACCTTACTTCTACAAATATAAATCTAGTTTTTTTATCTTGCTACATTTAATTTCACATTTTCTTGAATTATAGGCTATATTTATTTTTAATGTTCATTTATAAACTTATCTAGTTGACCGTGCCAATCATCTGGTTCAAAGGTTTCTACAATTGTATCCTCTCCAAATAATAGGTCTACTAAATATCTTGGTTTTTTACCTCCTATGTACATTGATTTAGTACAAGAAACACAATAAACAACCACATCATTAGCAGGCATCTCATTAGCACGTTTTTTCATTTGCTCTTTAACTTGATCCTCAGGAAGAACGCCATAAAAACTATCTCCACAACAAGTACCTGAACTTCTTGTTTTTTCTGGTTCTATCACAGTTATATTCATTCTTTCTAATAACACTCTTACTGCACTCTGTACTCTCTCCTCATTCCGAGTAGGACAAGCATCCAATATAGTCATTTCGCATCCACTATAATTGGGGAACTGAAATGTTGTGCTCTTCGCTAATACCTCCCAAAGTGAAATTGTTGTTATTCCCGCGTAAAGTTCTCTATAACGTCTATCACAACCAGCGCAAGTATTTATTATTTGCGTACCCTTATCCAAATTGGGTTCATGCTTACAGCAAATAAGATGTTCATCTATATTACCTAAATCTCTATTTAAAAATCCCAACACTTTTCTCCCTAGCTCTGGTTTGTAAATCATCAAAGCACACCCAGGTGCAAATACTTTTTTCATAACAGTTCCCCACCTCTTTTTATATTTTAACAAACTAATCTTCTACAATTATTATATCAGTATAAAAACACAAACACATCCATGATATTTTAAGTATCATCGATGTGTTTGTATATACCCCTATAGATATTTAAGAATAGCTAGCGATATAGTTTCGCAAACTGAATATTTACTCTGTAACATCATTCTCATCTTGCTCTTCAACTTCCAAATCCTCAAGTGCCTCTTTCATTGCACTGCCAACATCACCCATAGGCTCATTAGCTTTGTTTTTTAAGGTTTGCTTAATTTCATCACTCTCTATATTTATTCCTTCGTTAATATCTTCATCAAAATCTTTAGCATTTTTAATAATAATATGTGTAATTTCACTACAACACCTTTGATACAATAAACCCAAAATAGTTCCTCCAATTGCAATACCTAATCCTGCAAATAATGTAACCCCTTTAATAGAGTTTATCTTATGTTTTTTTTGTTTATATTTAAAGTCTTTTACCAATTTTTCTATATTATTCATATGTACCCTCCTTAAAATAATTATTATCTTTCTATTGTTATATTATCTCCCAACTATTATAAAAAATTCAGTTTAGTAGTATGTCATTATATTAACAATCTAAATAATAATTTTTAACATAAAAACAAAGAATAGTATGTTATTATATATAGATATAAAATTAATTACAGTTTTTAAAATAATTTAAACTAAAGGGGTGAATTTATGAAAAAAGTACTTACCACTTGCGGTTATTGTGGATGTGGGTGTAATTATTACTTAAATGTAGCAAATAATGAAGTAGTCGGTGTTACTCCTAAAAATAATGATATTGTAAGCAAGGGCAAACTATGCGTTAAAGGCTGGCAAGGCTATAGTTTTGTTAATCATAACGATAGGTTAAAACAACCTTTAATGAGAACTATGGATGGAAATTTTAAAGAGGTTACCTGGGAGGTTGCTTTTGAATTTATAAGTTCCTCGTTTAATAATATCATTAAAAAAAACGGTCCTTCGGCTGTTGGAATGCTATCCTCCGCTAGGTGTACAAACGAAGAAAATTATCTTATGGTAAAGCTAGCAAGATCAGTACTCCATACAAATAATATAGATCACTGTGCTCGCCTCTGACATAGCCCTACAGTGGCTAGTTTAGCCGCAGCATTTGGAAGTGGAGCTATGACTAATTCAATTGAAGAGCTTGAAAATACCGAGGTTATTTTTGTTATTGGCTCTAACACTACCCAGCAGCACCCCTTAATCGCCATGAGAATAATAGACGCGGTTAAAAAAAATGGTGCAAAATTAATTGTAGCGGATCCAAGGAAGATACCTTTAGCTGAAAACGCAGCTATTTATGCCCCTCTTGCCCCTGGAACTAATTTAGCATTTATAAATGGACTATTAAATGTAATTGTAAGTGAAAACTTAGTGAATAGTGATTTTGTAGAGAACAACACTGAAGGCTTTGAAGAATTTAAAGATTCCATTCAAAAATATACACCAGAATTAGTTTCAACTATTACAGGTGTACCTGAAAATACTATTAAAGAGATTGCAAGGCTATACGCTAATGCAAAAACAGCTTCAATTATATATGCTATGGGCATAACACAACATATAAGTGGTACAAAAAATGTAGCAGCCCTTGCAAACCTCGCTCTAATAACTGGTCAAATAGGACGAGAATCCACAGGAGTAAATCCACTTAGAGGACAAAATAACGTTCAGGGTGCCTGTGATATGGGAGCATTACCAGATGTACTTCCTGGCTATCAAAGCCTAAAAGATGAAAATATAAATAAAAAATTTGCTGAAGTTTGGGGACAAGATTATGCAAGCGAAAATGGAATGACCTTAGGTGAAATGATGGACGGCTCAGCTAACGGTAGCGTTAAATCTCTTTTTATAATGGCAGAAAACCCAATGCTTTCAGATCCAAATCTAGACCATGTAAAAGAGGCCTTAGAGAATTTAGAACTTCTTGTGGTTCAGGACATTTTCATGACAGAAACCGCAAAGCTAGCTCATGTAATCCTACCTGGAGCTAGTTTTATTGAAAAAGATGGGACTTTCACAAATACAGAAAGAAGAGTTCAAAGAGTAAGAAAAGCCATAGAACCTGTTGAAAGTAGTAAATCAGATTGGCAGATACTATGTGGTTTAATAAAATCTCTTGGCGGCTGTGCAGATTACTCATCCCCTTCTGACATAATGGAAGAGATTAGAACATTAGTACCTAGCTACAGAGGAATAACTTACGAAAGGCTTAATGATGGAGGACTTCAATGGCCCTGCACGGATATTAACCATTCAGGAACAAAATTTTTGCACAGAGGAAAATTCACCCGTGGACTTGGTAAGTTTAGCGTAAACGAGTACACAGAATCCACTGAACTAGCAACTAATGAATATCCTTTCATTCTAACAACAGGACGAATGAACCATCACTATCATACTGGTACTATGACTAGGAGGTCTTGGGCACTAGACAGAGAATATCCACATGGATTCATGGAGATTAATCCACTAGACGCTGAAAAACTTGGGCTAAAAGAACGTAGCAAAGTGAAGGTAACTTCAAAAATAGGTGAAGTTATAACAGAGGCTCATATTACAGATAAAATATCAGTAGGAGTTGTATTTATGACCTTTCACTTTGGTGAACAATCAGTAAATAAGCTTATCGGGAGAAATTTAGATCCAATTGTACAAATACCAGAGTTTAAGGTTTGTGCTGTAAAAATAGAGGGGGTGAAGTAAATGTATACTCTTAAAAAGGAAGATTTAAAAGAACTTTTAAATACTTGGTCTAAATCATCATTTGATGTTTATTCACCTCAAAAAAATGAAGGGCAAGTTATGCTCCTCCCTTATGGAGACGATGAATTGTGCCTAGATTATATTAACTTCCCTTTTCCTGTAAAGGAATTTCTTTTTAAGCAAAAGGAGAAACTTTTCCAATGGAAAATTAACAATAGTGGAGTAGAAGTTCATGAAGATGAAACTCCCAGAGACAAAAGTATACTGTTTGGAATTAGGTCCTGTGATGCATACGGGATTGCTTATATGGATAAATTTTTTCTAGAGGATTATGAGGATGCACTATACAAAAAAAATAGAGAAGCCACATGGATAGTTGCTATGAACTGCGTTAGCGTAGGCGACGATTGCTTTTGCAGTTCAATGGGAACTGGTCCTTTTGCTCGCGTAGGTTATGATATTCTCTTTACTCCACTTGAACATGAATATTTAGTAGAAATTGGAAGTGCTAAAGGCGAAGAATTAATTCTCCTAGGAGAAAATTTGTTTACCGCGGCTGACAATAAGCTGTTAATTGAGAAAGACAAACTTACAGAGGCTACTTCAGATAAATTTAAAACAAAAATTAAAGTAAATAATATTGCAAAAGTTCTCCAAGATAATTTTAATGATCCATTATGGAATCAGCTTTCAAAAGATTGTGTTTTATGTACTGGTTGTACAAATATTTGCCCTACTTGCACCTGTTTTAATGTGGTGGAAGAAAATATAAGCTGTGACAGCGGATGTAGAGTTAGGTGTTATGATTCTTGTCAAAGTGATTCCTTTACTAGAAATGCTGGGGAACATAATCCGAGAAACGATGTATCCAGGGTAAGATACAGATTGTTTGATAAATTTAAATATATTGAAGAAAAATTTAATATGAAGGGTTGCAGTGGATGTGGACGATGTACGGCCGTTTGTCCAGCCTCCATAAATGTGGTTAATGTAATCAATGAATTAAGTGAAAGAAGTATCGTAAAAGAAGACAATAATTTAGTAGAAACAAATATCTCCATAGATCACGCCGATAAAGATATTGTTTATTCTCACCCTAAAGAAAGCTGCGAAAGCACTTATGTTCCTCAAATAGCTATAATTACAGATATTATTCAGGAAACAAAAACTATCAAAAGATTTTTCCTGCAATATGAAGATAAGTCACTTCACGAAAATTTTAAATTATCGGGCCAATTTTTTGAAATAACAGTCTTTGGCGTTGGTGAGATAGCTATATCCATTCCTTTTTCTCCAAGTCAAAAGCATATTTTTGATTTTTGCATAAAAAAAGCCGGTAAAGTAACGAATGTAATGCATCAAATGAAAATTGGAGATAAGGTTGGCCTTAGAGGACCTTTTGGCAAAGGATTTCCCTACGCAGAACTTAAAGGTAGAAATGTTCTTATTATTGGAAGTGGAGTTGGTATTGCCCCAGTAAGGACCTTCATAACACATGCTCTTGAAAACACTCAGGATTTTGGTAAGATTGTAATTATAGGCAGTTCAATGACCTATGAGGATATGATATACAAGGATGATTTAATAGCATGGAGTAATACCCTGGGTGTAAAAGTTTTATATGCCCTTAGTTCTCCAACCACTAAAGTTCATGCCCACGTGGGTTATATAAATGATTTATTACCCGATCTAGAATTAGATTTCAAAAATACTTCAGCAATAATATGTGCTTCTCCAAGAAGAATAAAGGCACTTGCAAAAGATTTAATTAAACTAGGAATGAGTGGCACTGATATATATACCTCCCTAGAAACACATATGCGGTGTGGAATTGGTAAATGTGGGCATTGTAAGGTAGGGAATAAATACATGTGCATAGATGGACCAGTATTTAATTATGAGGAAATGCTGACACTACCGCCAGAATTTTAGAGAGGTGAAACTATTGGAGGACTTTGGATCTGCAGTTATTTTATGTGGTGGGAAAAGTATTAGAATGGGCTTTGACAAGTGTAATATTAAAATCAATAATAAGTTTTTAACTGAAATTATTGCAGAAGAGCTTGCGCAGATTTTTACAAATATAATACTGATATCGAATGATGTTGAAAAATTTAAGGATACAAAATATATGGTGGCGGAAGATATTATAGCAAATGCAGGCCCAATAGGAGCCATTTATACAGCACTAAAAAATACTACTTCTAAATATGTTTTTGTTACCGCTTGCGATATGCCTATAATAAATTTAAATTATATACAGTATATGATGGAAATAATAAAAAGCGAAAATGTACAAGGGGTTGTATCTTATAATTCTAAATATATAGAGCCCCTTTATGCTTTCTATTCTATTGATATGATTGCTATTTTTGAAACTGAGATAAAGAAAGACAACTATAAACTCCACGATGTAATTAGAAACAGTAGGATGTATTATGTAGAAGAAAATAGCTGGAGAAAATATTGTGGTGGCAAGGATATTTTCACTAATCTTAATTATAAATCTGATCTTACAGTTTTAAAAAATATATTTTTGGAGGACTCATAAGTATAATGAACATAACAAAACAAGTTAATATTAAAAGGATAAAAAATGGACTACAAGAAGACACCTTGGATTTAATAATAGAAGAAATACCCTTAGACATATTTGTGAATCACGAATTTTATGCAACCCTTATGTGTACACCTATTGAAGTAGTGGAACTGGCTGTAGGCTTTCTTTTTTCTGAAGGAGTAATTTCCTCTATGAGTTCAATTATAAGCATTGACGAAGTGTATGAAAATAGGATATGTATAATTTTAGACCATGAAATTACTGTAGATGAAAGTGGTGCAAAGGCTATAACCTCTGGTTGTGGGAACGGAAGTATTCGTGTAATATCTCTTGAAGAATGCAGTATTAAGACTATAGACAGCAATTCTAAATTCCCTATAGTAAATATCATAAAATTAATGAGTGAATTTAATAATAAATCAGAGCTTTTCAAACAAACTGGTGGAGTTCATAGCTGCTGCCTATGCAGTGAAAATAGTATCCTTGCTTTTTCCGAGGATATAGGTAGACATAATGCTTTAGATAAGGTAGTAGGAAAAGCGATGCTTATAAATATGGACCTTAAAGATAAGCTTGCAATGACTACAGGAAGGATTTCTTCAGATATAGTCGTTAAAGTAGCAAAGGCAGGTATACAAATTATAGTTTCTCATTCTGCACCAACCTCTTTAGCCCTAAGCCTTGCTAAAGCTGCAAATATAACTATAATAGGTTTTGCACGTGGCATTCGAATGAATATTTATTGTAATGAACATAGAATAATTTAAATTTACAAACAAAAGCCACCCTCTTAAAGGTGGCTTTTGTTTGTAATATAAATATTACTGAAAAATTTTATTTATATTGCTGAAACCTCAATTGCTTGAAGTCCTTTCTGACCCTGTTCTGTTTCAAATTGTACTTTTTGGCCTTCGTCAAGACTTTTTCTTGATTCATTTCCTAATATTGCAGATGAATGAACGAAAATATCTTTTTCACCTTCAACTTCAATAAATCCAAATCCTTTTTCTACGTTAAACCATTTAACTGTTCCGATTTTCATTGTTATTCCTCCTAAGACAAAACACTATTATGTAAGATACACTAATTTTGTATCAACAGTGTTACCCTTATAATATACCACAATAACAGAAAATTATCAATTTTCTTACGAATCATAATATATTATAATTTTCCATTGTTTAACTCTTTAAGGGTAATTTAATTGAAATTTTCTATTCTTAAAATACTTTCTACTTTATTTAAGTTTTCAGACTCTTTAATTTTTGCTATAGAGTTCCTTATATCTTTTTCTAAAGCTTTATGAGTAATAAACACTAAAGATACAAAATCTTCATGTTGCACATTCTGAGTTACAGATACTACACTTACATGGTTTTTACCAAATATAGATGCTATACCACCTAAAACCCCTACTTTATCCCTAACATTTAATCTTATATAAAATTCAGAACTATTTTCTTCTGAATTTTTAATTCTTTTATGTCCTAAATAATTTTTTGAAGGCTTATCTATTGCCATATTTTCATTATTTCTTAGAATTGATATTATATCTCCTACTACAGCGCTTCCAGTAGGCAATTCCCCTGCACCTCTGCCATAAAGCATTAAATCTCCAACTGCATTTCCTTTAATAAAGATTGCATTAAAGGAATCATTAACATTTGCAATTGGATGAGTAGCTGGTACTAAGGTTGGATGCACTCTAAGTTCCAATTGATTATTCTCCTCTTTTCCTATGGCTAAAAGCTTTATTACATACCCAAATTTCTTTGCATACTCAATATCTATAGAAGTAACATTATTTATTCCTTCTCTATATATGGAGTCCGGGTGAACTTTCGTACCGAATGCTAGAGAAGCCATAATTGCAAGTTTATATACCACATCATATCCTTCTACGTCAGCTGTAGGATCAGCTTCAGCATATCCCTTTTGCTGTGCCTCTTTTAAAGCGGTTTCAAAGCTCATTCCTTCTAATGACATTTTACTTAATATATAATTAGTTGTTCCATTTACAATCCCAGTAATCTGCTCTATTTTATTAGCTGTAAGGCTTTCATTAATTTCACGAATTACAGGTATTCCTCCTCCTACACTTGCTTCATAGTAGAACATAACTTCTTCATCCTCAGCTGTAGAAAATAATTCCTCGCCCCAATTAGCAAGTACAAACTTATTTGCAGTTACTACATGTTTTTTTGCTTTCATTGCTTTTAGCATATAGTCTTTTGCTTCACCCGAACCCCCGATGAGCTCTACTACGATTTTTATATCCTCATCATTTAATATGTCTTCAATATTATCTGTAAGGATTTCACTTGGAACGATTATTCCTCTATCCATGCTTATATCTCTTACTAATATTTTAGCTATTTCTATTTCATAACCAGAACGTTTCATTATTTCATTTTTATTTGTATCTAATATGTTCCATACTCCCCTACCTACATTTCCAAGTCCGAGTATTGCTATCTTTATCTTTTTCATATTTCTCACCCTTCCTATTATATTCAATTATAAAAAGCTCTTATTTACACTCATTTTCAAAGGTATCATAAATTGCTCTAATAGCATTTTTAAAGTCTTCATTTTCAATTCCTACAATTATACTTAGTTCATTAGATCCTTGATTTATCATTCTAATATTTATTTCAGCCTTAGCTAAAGCACTAAAAACTTTACCTGATACGCCCTTTGTTCTTATCATACCTTTTCCTACAACTGCTATTAATGCCATATTAGGGTATACTATTAAAGAATCTGGGCTACACTGTTTTTCAATTTCTTCTAATACTTTTTCAAGCTTATCCTCTAATTCATTATCATCGATTATAAGGGACAGTGAATCAAGACCTGAGGGTATATGTTCAAAAGAAACGTTATTATTTTCTAAAATTGAAAGAACCCTAAGGTAATATCCCTTTTCTCTTTTCATTAGTGTCTTTTCTATCGCTATTACTGTAAAATCTTTTTTTCCTGATATTCCTGTTATATCTCTGATTTTGACTTCAGCACTATCATCTATAATATAAGTGCCTTCATCTGAGGGTTTATTAGTGTTTCTTATATTCGTTGGAATACCATCCCTTTTTACAGGAAAAATTGCCTCTTCATGAAACACATTAGCACCCATGTAAGAAAGTTCTCGAAGTTCTTTATATGTAATTTCAGAAATATGCTTTGGATTATCTACTATACGAGGATCTGCCATTAGGAATCCTGATACATCAGTCCAGTTTTCATACACTATAGCTCCTACACTCTTAGCAATTATAGCCCCTGTTATATCTGATCCGCCACGTGAAAATGTTTTTATTTTTCCATCTGTTGTTGCTCCATAAAATCCTGGAATTACTGCTTTGTAAATTTTTGACAGTTTAGTTCTTACTGCATCATATGTAGCCTCTTCATTGAGTTTTCCGTTTTTCTTAAAAATAATTATTTCAGCTGCATCCACAAATGGAACTCCTAAATAGTGAGATAGTATTAGTCCGTTGAAATACTCTCCTCTACTTGCCACATAATCCTTAGTTGCACCATTAATTATCTTTTCCTTTAAGTCCTTTAGGCAGCTTAATATATCAAAGGTTATATTAAGATCTTTGCATAACTTTGTGTATCTTTCTTCAACACATCTATAGACCTCGTCAAAAGGTACCCCCTTTTGCACATGTTCCTGGCATAAATATAGTATATCTGTGATTTTATAATCATTCACATCTCTTTTACCAGGAGCTGAAGGCACTATGTATCTTCTTCTCGCATCTGACAAAATTATATCTCTAACCTTTGCAAACTGACCGCTGTCAGATAGTGAACTTCCTCCGAATTTTGCCACAATAACCCCATTCATAATAAACCCACCCTTTCTATTTGTAAATAATAGTCCCTTTAAAATCTATATCTAACTGTTTAACTGTCCATTCATCTTTAAGCGCTGATAAATATTTAGTAATTTCCACTTCAAATTCTTCATTTTCATCATTAATTATATTCATAATAGTGGGTCCAGCACCACTTAAAAATACGCCTTTAGAGCTTAGTTCTCTACATCTTTTAGTAATATCACCATAATTATTTATAAGGTTTCCTCTATAGCTCTGATGAAGCTTGTCCTCACAACCAATTCTAATCATATCCATATCCCCATTACTAAGTGCTGCTATCATAAGTGCTGTTCTTCCTATATTAAATAACGCATCTTCATATGGTATTACCTTCGGCAATATACTTCTAGCTTTTTCTGTTGACAAAGTAAAATCTGGTATCAAAGCACAAAGTTTAAACACTTTCTTTAATTTTATTTGCTGTACATAAATGTTTTTTTCATCTTTTATAGAAACAGCCATCCCTCCATATAATGCAGGTGCCAGATTATCTGGATGGCCCTCAATTTCTGCTGCTATTTCCAATATTTCCTTAGTACTTAGCGCCCCTTCTGCAATTTCACTTGCTGCCATAACTCCCCCTAGTATACATGCAGCGCTGCTTCCAAGTCCTCTTGATACTGGTATATCGCACTGCATTTTAATTCTGATTCCAGGGCTTTTATATCCTATTTCATCAAAACACTTTTTCATTGACGTATATACTAAGTTATTTTTATTTTTGAATTTTTCCGCGCAGCCTATGAACTCTAACCCTTTGTCTATCTCTTCAAACTCAAATTTATTATATAAATTAAGGGCGATACCTAAACAATCAAATCCTGGTCCAAGGTTTGCACTTGTTGCTGGAACTCTTATTTTAATCATTTTATTCACCTACACTTTCAGAAAATCATTAATTACATTTTTCATGTTTTCTTTAATACATACGTTTTTATAGATTATTTCCTTGTTTTTCAAGTCCTTAATTGAAGAAGGTACTTTAAGACCTGTGTTTTTTGAGAGTTCATTAATTAATTCAAAATCATCAAAGCTCTCAGTATCTACAGAAATACTATTACACACACTCCTTGTAAACTTGAATGGACTTGCTGTAGATACTATAATTGTTTTTGTATTATCATCTGTTTCCATCTTATATTTTTTATACACTGAATAAGCTACAGCAGTATGGGTATCCATTACATAATTAAATTTATCGTATACTTCCTTTATACTTTTAAATGTGTCTTTGTCTGTTGAAAATCCAGCATGAAAATCTTTTAAGCCATTCTTCATACCTTGAGTTATTTCATACTTTCCATCTAAACTCAGTTTTTTCATTAATTTCGAAATAACTTCTTCATCTCTACCACTTAAATAATAATTTAGTCTTTCTAAATTACTAGATACAAGAATGTCCATAGATGGTGATGCTGTAATCATAAATTTTCTATGAGTATCATAAACTCCTGTTTTTATAAAATCGGAAAGTACATTGTTTTCATTTGATGCACATATGAATTTATTTACTGGAAGACCCATTTCACTTGCATAATATGCTGCAAGAATATTTCCGAAATTTCCTGTTGGAACTACTATATTTATTTTTTCATTATTTTTTATTTCACCCTTCTTTAAAAGTGATAAATAAGTATAAAAATAATAAACAATTTGTGGCACAAGCCTTCCTATATTTATTGAATTAGCTGAAGATAAAATATAATTATGTTTATCTAAGAATTCACTATATTTACTATCGTTAAAAATTTCTTTAACGCCACTTTGTGCATCATCAAAATTTCCTTCTATTGAAGTTACATAAACATTATTACCTTCTTGAGTAGTCATTTGCCTTTTTTGAATTTCGCTTACTCCCTTTTCAGGATAAAAAACTATTATTTTTGTTTTGTCTATATTTTTAAAGCCCTCAAGTGCTGCCTTTCCTGTATCTCCAGAAGTAGCTGTTAAAATTACTATTTCTTTTGTTATTTTATGTTTATTCAAAGCAGTCTTTAATAAATGAGGAAGTAGAGATAGTGCCATATCCTTAAATGCAAGGGTTGGTCCATGATAAAGTTCTAAAAAAAACTCGTCCCCTTCTTTCTTCACTTCAACTATTTCCTCTGAACTAAAATTATTACTGTAAGCTTTCTTAACGCAGTCACTTATTTCATCTTCTGAAAAATCTGTTAGAAATTCTTTTAAGATGTAATTGGCTAACTTACAATAACTAAAATCCATAATCTTATGAAGTGGCGTATTAATTCTCGGAATTTTAACTGGGATGTATAATCCTCCATCCTCTGCCATACCTTTTATAATAGCTTCACTAGCTGTTATGAGCTCGCTACTTCCTCTTGTACTTTTGTACATTAAATTCATATTTATTCCCCCTTATACTTTGAACGGTATATATTGTTTGAATTTTGTGAACTTAGTAATTAAGTATAGTAAAAGCACTGTTAACTCTTGTTAACAGTGCTTTTACGATTTATAATAAATATTTAAAATACTTAGTTTTCAATATATTTTAAAACACCAATAAATACGGTATTTTTATTACTGAAGTATTCACAATTATTTAAATCATTTTTATATCAACACCATTATGAAAAGTTATCTCCTAACTGATCATAATATAAGATTCAAATAATTCCCTCTACTTATATTTTAAGAAGTTATGGAGCAATTAAAAAAGCTTATTAAAGTATTTCCCATGCTGGTGGTAATTGACCCTATTATCATCATAATTGCCCTCCTATTTTTTAAAATTTATTATGTTTTATATATTGTTGTTATTTTACTATTTTTTTATCGGCTTGTCAAGTTATTACTTAAATCTATCTAGGTAATTATGATCCGTTTATGATAATGTCTTAGTATACCGTTTTTGATTATGTCCCAAACATACAAAAATATAGTGTAGAATATACCTCATAAGATTGTACAAATGGGGTGTTGATAATCAGAAAGGTAGATTTAAATATGAAAGAA
>NZ_JAENWM010000018.1 GCF_016650035.1 Clostridium sp. | reverse complement strand
TTTAAAAATTCTTGCACCGTGCAGGCTTGTTTGCTATACCTGTTTTTATTACAAACCGCTCTAATATCATTAAATTTTATAATTCTATACAACTCAAAACAAATTCAAGTTTTATTTATTAGTTTCCGTGAGTACTCTAATATTTTGAATTGCTGCGTAGGGAGATTCACCATTTTGACCAATGGCATTTTCTAAATACTTCACCAATTTGTGGTCTTTTCCCATTTTTAGTGCAGGTCCTTTTCCGTGCCTTGTCTGTCATGTTCTAGTTGTCCAACCTCTGCACTGTACTGCCTTCGTAATGTTAAATTGTACTACCATTCCTTTAGTAATTTCACGCCTTATTGCACGTTCGCACCGACCACCTATTTGCTCTGCTATGCATCTTTAATTTAGCCCCAACTTGTATAGTGTTTCCAACTTTATACGTTCCTCATAGGTAAGGTGTTTACCTTTTTTGCTTACTGTGATAAAATTTAATTAACTCATTTGAAATCCTCCTGTACTTGTGTTGGTTTAGTCACTTAACATTGTACTAGAGTTTTTCTCTTGAGTCTTTATTTTTTTGTTATATGGTCATTTCATTTTACAACTTACCAACACTGTGTGAACATTCCAAACTTATCTCCTAAAATACACCTCTATTATTAAGAATTCGACCCTATATTTTATTCATCTATAATTAAATTATTAATTCCCAATTTCCACCTTAATCAGCATGCCTCTTGCCACGTGGGTGGCCCCTAACTTCACATAATACAGTGTATCGTTTTTAATTGATGTACTTCCACCCTCAAAAATCTCACCATATCTTTTATTGAAAGTGTCATTAGTTCTGTAAATATACACGTAGGTGTAGTCACTTTTTAGTTCCTCAGCCCACACATCTACATCAATATCTTTAGTCCAAATGTCTCCCTTATAATAAGGTTTACCAAGACTCCAACTATCTGAATTCAAATTAGTTTTTATAGGTGTTATATTATATCTGCTCACCCAAAAATCAAACCCATTATCTGCAACAGAAATAAAATACAACTTATCAGTTTTACTGTTTACTACCTGTTTTATCTTTGTAATAGGCGCATAAGATGCACGTAATGTTATTGTACCCTTTGTATTGTAGGGTCCTAATAAGAAACAATTAATAACTGGAGTTACTTTTATATTTAATAATAACGATAATAATATGCAACTAGAAATTGCTACCTTAAATTTAGTAATGCACCTTTGCTCTTTAAAACTTATAGTCATAACAAGAAAAATTAAGACTCCTAGGAGATAGGTACCTGAATATCTTGAATAAGAAGCTAATTTAGTAGCCTCATACTCTGAATATGTAAAAACATATAAAATAAGTAAAGAGAGTGTGTATATTGCACTTCCCATAAATAAACTAATAGTTGCTAATTTAAATCGACTTCTTTCACTATCATTACAAATAAATTGGATTAGTATAATAGAAATTACTATAAGTAACACAATCCAACTCATAAATGATAACTTAAGCGTGTAGTCAGTTAAAAAAAGCTCCGAGAAGGCGTTGATAAAGTTCTTTATTGTTGCCATTTGGTAATGTGGAGCATTTCCATTAAACAAACTTTTAATATTTAAGAGGCTAATTTCACTTGTATTCCAAGCCTCATTTGTTTTAGTAATTTTAATATATATGGACCATGAATATTTTGATAATAAAGCGAAGATTATAGGACACAAGACTAATACAATTCTTTTAACAGTATTAATTTTCTTATCCTGTTTAATGTATTTCTTTAACTCCTGTCTTTTTACAAATATAAGATCTAACGCAATTACTATAATAGATATAATTGCGAGACCAAATCCGGATGCTTTTGTAATGGTTAATACAAATAATGCTAAACTTATGTTGATAATTTTAAAAGTACTCATTTCATTTACATAATAAGTAATGAGAATATAAGCGAACATAACTCCTAGTATTGCATCTACCATTATAATACTATAAAAATCCTGGAAGAATGCCAAAGGGAGTATTAATATTAATATAAATCTGATAACTATCTTGCTAGCATTTTTCCATCTTATATTACTAAATACAGGTATCATTAATGAAAAATATAATATGTTCATAGCCATATATAAGTTACCCTCTGTAAAATTTCCAGATAGTTTCATCCATAAATATTCAAACAATGCAGTTGCAGGAGGGTACCCCCTGAATACAGTAGTTGCATCTGGATGATTGCCAAGTGCATCGAGTATGTACATATTTTTAACTACAGTTCCCCAATGTGAAAATTCATCCCAAGATGTAAGCATTCTTCCTTTTTGTGCCCACCATGCTAACACGAAGAATACTATAAACATTGCAAACCCCGGTGTCATAACATTTTTTATAAAATTTTGTCTATTAGAATAAATAGAGTAACAGCAAAAAAACATACTAACTACCCCTATTGCAATTACACTATATACTCCAATTTTCAGGAAACCTAATAATCCAAATAAATATAAGATTAAAATTATTAAAAAGATCCATAATGAGAAGGTTTCTTCAATTTTTTTATCAAATTTCAAAGAAATTATAGCAGCTCCTGAGCATAATAGTGCAAAGATAAATAGTAAATACATATGTTTATGGCTCCTTTCAAATTTAACATATTATAATTTCTTTGAAACATATTTTTTACCAAAAACCCATTCCTTTTGAACTTTATAACTCATAAGGGACAAAATACTATCTATTACCACTTTGATTAGGACCTCAGAGCTCTTAAAAATAAACCAAGTTGCTGATACACTTAACCCTGATATAAGCATTAAAGTTACACATAAAATATAATATCTAACTAACACCATTTTATCAATAGCTTTGTGTTTAAATACTGCGTTTTTATTTACATTATAATTAAATAATGAAGACATAACTCTTGCACCAATAGTTGATAATAGAATGAAATATCCCGGTGTTAGGTTATGAAGAAGTTTTGCAAACATTGAAAATAAAAAAATGTCTAAAATAAAAGATAAAAATGATGATGATATAAACTTAAAGAAAACACCATAGATTTTTATTGAATCTACAAGCGGATTAAAATGAGATGATTTATTTTCTTCTATATAAATCGTGTCAATACACACTTCATCTATAGCAATATCTTGATTTTTGCATTCAAGTAGCATATTGGTCTCATATTCAAATCTTTCTCCATGAACACTCATTAAATCCAATGCAAAATCATAAGAAATAGCTCGAAGTCCAGTTTGGGTGTCTCTAACTTTTATTCCAGCCAGAAAACTAAACATTTTTCTGGTCAAAACATTCCCAAACCTGCTTCTGAAAGGGATATTTGATTTTGAAAAGTTCCTGGACCCTAATATAAGTTTGTCAGGGTTATCTATTAGTTTCTGCGATACCCTTATAATATCTTCAATACTGTGTTGACCATCAGCATCAGCTGTAACAATACCAACACATTCTCCACAATTGTTTAGAAAATAATTAAATCCTGTTTTAAGTGCTCTACCTTTCCCCATATTCACAGCATGAATTAAGATATGGCACTTTGTCATATGTTCCAACTGATTAAAAATCGGCTTATATTCCTCACTACTACCATCATCCACTATGCTAATATTTATAAATCCTGCGTTTATAAGATTGTTTACTAAAATTATCAGTTTATTATCTGGATTATAAGCTGGTATTAAGATTGATATTTTTTCAAATGTATCTAATTCTCTAAGCTCCATTTTGCACTCTTCTTTCTATTCAAGTTTAGAAACATTTCTTTTGTTCCTATTTCTTAAGTTTTTTGGTTTCTTTAGTGTTTTTCCTATTCTTCACCATAGATATAATATATTTCAAATCAGAATTAAATAAAATGCATTCTGAAATTAACATACTTATTAAGAACATAAATGCTTTAAGTAATGATGGAACAGGAATTATTTTAACTGTTTGATAACAAACTAAATATACAATAAAATGAATTATCTCATTTTTGTGTATTTTTAATCCTTCAAAATCAAATGAAGAATATATATACCATACAACTAATGTAATAAGTGTTCCATATGCAATCATTACGGGATTATTTAATACGTATGTCGCAAATGCATTTAATATAAATGCTAATGCTACCATTTTAGAGGCTACAATTAAATATTCCTTGCCCCTTTTCCCTACTTTATAAAGATTTGCATACAAAACATTTGTTAAGGTAATGAATGGTATCCCAATTATCAATATTCCTAGTATTTCTAGTGATGGTGTATATTGTTTTAGAAAGTTATTCACTATAAATTCCAATACAAAATAACCAGCAGGTGCAAACGTGCATATTAATATAATATATTTTTTAACTTTTGAGACGACTTTCGCATCTCCCTTGTTTCTTGCTAAATAAGGATAAAATAAAACTGTAATTGAATTTATTAAAACTAAAAATAAGCTTAACATTGATACCGCAAAAGAATAGTATGCGAAATCATCAACTGTAAATTTTATTTTAACAAACCATCTATCTAAAGTAATAAATAGAAGGCTTACAGCATTTGCTATCATTATAGTAAAACCCATACTTGTTATTGCTTTTATTTCTAAGTGTCCTATTTTTTCTGCCTTTTTTGTTGAAAAAATAATTATAGCTCCACCAACTATTGCCATAACTATATTTCCAATAACTTGAATCCTCATATATAAAATTGGTGACTTTATGATTAATATGACTGCAAGAATAGATATTAAATTTACTATATTTTGCGCTATTCTTATTACTACATATTTGTTGAACTCACCTGTAGCTCTATATAATAGAGAAATAAATAACACAACTTGAAACGGTAAGATATAAAATACAAAACATCTAAACACCATATCTTTTATAATAAATATTGATATGACTATCAACAATGCTACTACAGCTGTTACTATCTTTAACATAACATAGAAATAACCTTTTATTTTCTCTCTTTTTATATCTGTTATATCTTTACCACCTAATATTAAATACATTCCATCTGAAAATCCAAAATGGAGCATTCCTGCATATGTGATATATAGTGTAAATGTCTTTAAATAAGCATAAGATTGTATATCAAAAACCTTTGGTATCACGAGTGCACTCAATACGCCAATCAATATCCCTAAAAACTCTACAAATATTACTCTAAGTGATTTATTTATATTCATTTAATTTCCTCTTTGCTTTAAAATTTGAAATTCATAATATGTTTCCCAAGTTGTTTACTTTCTGCCTCTGCTTCGAATACTCTATAATAATCTTTAATTCCATAGATAGGTTCTGCATCTATGATTAGTTTCGAAATATCTGATCTAAAATCTGGTTTTTTAAGTAAACTTGCTGCAACTTTAAAATCTTCTACGTTGCTCCTTGTAACTCCATAAATTGCTAATCCCTTTTCTAATATCTTACGGGTATTAATTTCTACAGGATTTTCTGATACTCCTGCTAAAACTAATTTAGACCCTGGGATTACAGTGCTCAAAATCTGTTCAATTCCACCTTGTGCAGCTATGCCACCAATACATTCAAAAGCAACATTAATCTTTTTCTTCTTAATGCTTGGATCACTGGCTAGAAGTGTTTCTACCCCTTCAAACATATCTAGTTTCTCTTTATTGTGTCCTATCACTATAATATGTCCCTTATGTAACTGTTTGAGCACTGAGCATAATATATACCCTAGTATCCCATCACCCCAAATGCCTACAATATCTTCATCTTTTAATACTATTCTACGAATTGCTGTATTGGCCACAGAAATAAGTTCTGCAAACACCGCAATATTAGAGTCAATAGTATTATCTATCTTAACAAGATTGCGGGCTGGATATGCAATATAATCTTTAGAGTATCCATTATAAGTACTTGATGCAAATAATGCCTTAGGTGAATAGTTTTCTCCTAGTCTTTTATTTGCACATAGTGCGTGTTCACTCTCGTCCTGATTTTCAGTTAAAGGCATAATATTTGGCACTAGGGCAACCTTATCTCCCTTTTCAAAAGTATTGGTAGGATCTTTAACTATTGTTCCTATAGCTTCATGTATTAGATTTATTGGGTATTTAAGATCAAGTGTTCGAGCATCTCTAGTACCTAGATAATATCTTAAATCGGCTTTACATACAGCCGCTGTATTAATCTTTACTACTGCATCTCCTACATTTACTTCTAAATCTTCTATGTAAACTTCAAATCTCTTAGACTGAACTATTTTAAAACCTCTAGTTAACATTATATTCGCTCCAATTTACTCATTTTAATTATTGATTTCAGTAGAAGTAAATCTTCCATTGTAGTAATTTTAAAATTTAGTTTATCTCCTGTTACTAGATGAACTTTTTTTCCATAATTAAGTACTAATCTACAGTCATCAGTAGAATCCTGAAGATTAGATTTTGCTGCACTTTCATGAGCCTCTAATATAGTTGAATATTTAAAGCTTTGAGGAGTTTGCCCTATGTACAATTCTTTCCTCACAGGTATTGAAGATATAGTGTTATCGTCAACACTCTGAATTATAGTGTCTGAAGTAGGAATAACAGTATCTACTGCACCATACTCTTTAGCTCCTTCAATGTTCCCAACTATTATCCTATGTGAAATAAGTGGTCTTGCAGCATCATGAATAACTACAATATCGTCAGGTTTTACATCTTCCTCAATTGCCCTTAGACCATTTAAAACGGATTCCTGCCTTGTTTCTCCACCGTCAACTATCCATTTTACTTTATTGAGTTCGAATTTTCTAGTCCATATCTTTATATCTTCATGCCATTCTTTAAGGCAAACCACAGCTATTGCATCTATTTGCTCATGTATATCAAATGCTTCAATTGTGTGTACAACTATCGGTTTACCATATATATCAATAAATTGCTTAGGTTGATCAACTATACCCATTCTAGTACCTTTTCCACCTGCAAGTATAATAGCAATATTCATTAATATCTACCTCCTATTTTTTATCTACAAAACCTATTATTAAATTCCATACCCTTTTACAGCTATTCCCATCTAGGAAACTATAGAAGTTTTTTTGAGCAGCTTTTCTAATGTCTATATATTTGTCATCATTGTAAGTATCGTTCATATAATTTATTAAATCATCCATGTTCTCTAACTTAGGACCTGGTGTATCTAAGTCATTAGTAAAATTTATAGCTAAGCCTCTCTCTTCATCAAACTGTACTTTATCATATGGCAAAAAACAAATTGGTCTATTTAACACTAAATAGTCCACATAAATTGAGCTATAATCAGTGAGTAGCATATCAGTTACTGCAAGGATACTTTGAGTGGACATTTGTTCATCAAAATCTATGGTTACAATGTTCGTCATATCATCAAAGACCTTATCATCTATTAGTCTCTCTAAATAGTGGGGCCGATAAATCATTTTAAAGTTATTCTCCCCCATAAACTTATCAAGCCTTAACCAATCAACTTCTGTAAAAGGAAATTCCTTTTCTATTTTATAACCCCTCCAAGTTGGACAAAATAACAGGATTTTTTTATCTTTAGTATTATATTTGATATCAAATTTTTCTCTACAGGTAGAAATATACTCCCCGTCAAATAACATATCATTCCTTGGTAATCCAAGTGGCATGTAATTAGGAAGCGGATTTTTGTCAAGTTCAGTGGATCTTAAAAAATATGTACTGTCCCTATCTGAAAGCGTTACTACATTTTTTATGTTAGTTCTGATATTCTTAAATATATCCATTGTTTTTTCATTATTAACTTCATTATTTCCTGGAGTCTTTTTAGTACCGTATCCATGGCTCATAAAAATACCATCTCTAGCTTTAGAAAAAACACTAGTTGTATAATCAGAAACAACAACAGAATAATTCTTTAACATTTGACTTGCTCTTATAATATAGTGTAGAATTTTAATGTTTCTATACTTATAAAAACTACTATATTCAACTATAATATCAGGCCGATTTTTTTTAATATTTCTTTCATAATAATTATACAAAGCCTTTATATTATCCTCAGTTTGAGATGTTAATAATATTCTTTTTTTCAAAGTTATTCTCTCCTTAATTTGTGATGTATATCCCCCAAAAATTAGTTGTGGTTACTAGTTTCTCCGGGCTTATAATAGTGATCTGCCACTGCTGCAAACCCCAGACTAAACCACATGATATATGTTGGTGGAAAAAGTAAAGGCATAAAAGGTTGAAACAAACTTACGACGATTGATGCACTAATAGGAATAAGACAACAAAACCGCATTGGCTTTGGAATGTTCTTTAATTTCACTATTACATAATAAAAGGCAGAAAACAAACCTATTAAGTATAATATTAAGCCTATCAATCCCCATCCCATCCAAGCTTCAAGTATGAAGTTATGGGCAGGCTGTGGCAACCTTTCTGTAGGCGATATTTGCTTATATGCTACACCGTATGTACCAGGTCCAAGAATAGGGCTCTTTTTTATTAAGTTCCATCCCCTCTCCCAGTATATTTTCCGTATATTATTACTTGCATCAGTAGTTGCAATAACTTCTTTCTTACCCACAGATTCATGATCCGATAGCCCAGGTATCTTAGTTAGAATAACAGAAAATGATCTATATACATTACTACGAGATTGCTTGAAATTTAGCGATGAAGCAATTATAGTAACAAAAATACATACTATCATAAATGATAAAATCAGTTTAAATGAATTCCACTTATAACCAAATATCAAAAGAAATGATGCTCCCACTACCGCTCCCATAACTAACCAGCCTAAGCGGCCCCCAGAAAGAAATGCAATAACCATACTCGTTCCCATATTTGCATATGCAATCGTGGAAATAAATGATGGTAATGACTTTTGCTTACCTTGTTTTATTGCCCATACCGCAAAAGGAATAAGCATAATACATACGTAGACATATATATTTATATTATTCAAAAATTTCAATGAGCGAATATCGGAAAATCTAAAACAATCAATTAATTCCCGTGTATTTAATGCAGAAAAAACAATTATTGCTCCAATTAATAGCAAGTCTACTTTTGGTTTGTATTCATCCATTATAAAAAAAATCGCTGAACCAAACATTATTGATCTTATTGACCACGATGAATCTAAAACTGGTAAATGCAGTATTAACCGTATACCCGAAAGTATAATGTAATAAATTCCAAAAATAAATAGTGCCCCAAATATACGTTTTGAGAAAGCCGGAAAAATATAATCATGTTTATAAATACCACGATAAATAAACAATCCAATAAATACTCCAATAGAGATTATTTCTGATAGAGCAATACTCATAGAAAACATCTGAAAATAAAACAAAACTACAGTACCAATTAGTAATAAACAGATAGTTTCAATAACCCAAAAACGTTTATGAAATGATAAAAGAAAATTCATTGAGTTGTTCTCCTTTGTTTGCCTTTACTCTAAAATAGTTCGCCTATTATACTAAGCATTTTATCTCCCTATTTTATATAAAGAAGATATTTATACCTCAGTACTTTTTGTACTAGCTATATAGTGTTAGCAATAATAATTTCAATATGAATAACATATAGGTGTTAGATGTTTTTGTTACTATTTAAAATATTTTTCTAATAAATCATATACCGAGTCATAATCTTTTGAAGCCTTATATATATACTGGTATTTTTTTTCAATATAACTATCTAAATTGTATATCTCATTAACCCAGTCATCTTCATTATTATATTTTAAAAATATAACTCCTTGGTATTCATCTAAGATTTCCCTTGAAAAACTTGTATCTGAGCAGATTATTTTTTTACCTAATGATGCAGCTTCCAATAACGGTAACCCAAAAGTTTCAATATAACTAGGAAATATAAGACAACTGCATTTATTGTAATACTCCACCATTTGAGATGGCTTTACTGTTCCTAAAAATATTATATTCTTAAGCGAATTATCAATTATTTTTTTCGCATCATCTTTTGAAAGTTGCTCAAGTTTTGCTGTGAAATATACTCGTAATCTTGAATAATAATTTATATTTTCATTCTTTATTTTAATAAGACTATTAATTATAATAGTATGATTCTTATAAATAAATGGAGAAGCAGGATAAAATAATATTATATTATTTTTATCCTCTTTACTTACATAATTTTTTTCAAATACAACCTTTGGAAGTGTTAGTTTAGGCGGAATTACTTTAATACGATTCTTATCTATAAAAAATTTTGCAAATACCTTATTTTTCAGCCATGTTTGTTGCACTATTATAATAGTATCTTGAGTAATAAAACGCTTTATAAAAAAAGGGTAGATATTTTGATATATCCAACAAATTCTTTCCTCTTTATTCCAAAAACTCCATTTATACTGCGTTTGGAAGGGCAAGGATTGATGAATATAAATAATTTGCAAAGTATTTTTAAGATAATTAACACCAGTATTTTGCAATGATAAAATTATATCAGCATAAATGTCATTATCAGAAGACCATTTCTTTAACCCTCTAAAATCCCATAACATCCTATCCCATCTCTTCCTACTCTTCTTGCCTTTAATTGTATTTATGATTTTAATTTTATCTGTTTCAAATTCATCTAAATCAATAGACGTGAAAACATAATACAAATTTGTGTTATCCTTTTGTGAGATGTCAGTTAGTACACTTTTTAGTATAGTTAAAGCTCCGCCATACTCTGCTGCTGTTACATTTATAAAAATCGTTTTTACCATCTTATTCTCCTCAATTCATTAAATAATAAGTGAAACTCATAATTGTTTTGACCATATTTTTCTTAATTACTTCCTCCATATAAACTTGTTAACTACACTTGTATACCCTTGAATAATATTAACAACCTTCATACCAACATTAATATCTGTATAATCATGTGCTTTAACAGTTTTCTCACCTAGTGTCTTTTGTAATGTTATTACTTCAATAGCTTGAGTTATGCTATCAAGAGTTATTCCACCCAGTATTACCGAACCTTTATCTATAGCTTCTGGTCTTTCAGTACTAGTTCTTATTGAAACTCCTGGGAACGCCATAATATTAGACTCTTCTGCCAGTGATCCACTGTCAGATAATACGCAAAAGGATTCTTTTTGAAGTTTATTGTAATCATAGAAACCAAATGGTTTTAGTTGCTTTATATTTTTATGAAAAACAATTCCACTTTCTTCAATTCTTTTCCAGCTTCTTGGATGAGTTGAATATATAACTGGCATATTATACGTTTCTGCAACTGCATTTAGAGCATCAGTTATGCTCTTAAAGTTTTCTTTGTTATCTATGTTTTCTTCTCTATGAGCACTTACTAAAATATATTTACCACTTTCAAGGCCTAACTTTTCTAATACGTCGCTTTCATCAATTTGATTCATGTATCTATGGAATACCTCTGGAAGTGGTGAGCCAGTAACAAAAGTATATTCTTTTCTTATTCCTTCTGATATTAAATATCTTCTCGCATGCTCTGTGTATGCCATATTAACATCGCTAGTAACGTCTACTATTTTCCTGTTTATTTCTTCTGGTACGTTTTGATCAAAACATCTGTTTCCTGCTTCCATATGAAATATAGGAATCTTTAGTCTTTTAGCAGCAATGACACTTAGACAGCTGTTTGTATCACCTAGTACTAGTAATGCATCTGGTTTTTCTTTGAGTAATATTTTATAACTTTCTGATATTATATTACCAATAGTTTCCCCAAGATTATTTCCTACTACTCCTAAAAAATAATTAGGTTCTCTAAGTTCTAATTCTTTAAAAAAAACATCATTAAGTGTGTAATCCCAATTTTGGCCTGTATGTACAAGAATATGATCAAAATATATGTCGCAAGCTTTTATAGCTTCAGATAATCTTATTATCTCAGGTCTTGTTCCGAGTATTGTCATTACCTTAAGTTTTTTCATGATTTCTATACCTCCAAATAAAATGTGTCTGGTTTTTCTGGATCAAAGCATTCATTGACCCACATTATGGTCACTAAATCATTCTCACCAGTATTTACGATAGAGTGAGTATACCCTGTAGGGATATCTACTACTTCTAATTTTTCTCCATTAACACTATATTCAATTATTTCCTCTGTTCCTATCTTTCTAAATCTAATAACTCCAACACCGCTAACCACCATAAATTTCTCATTCTTAGTATGATGCCAATGGTTCCCCTTAGTTATTCCTGGTTTTGAGACATTAACTGAAACTTGTCCACGTTCCGCAGTTCTAATAAATTCAGTAAAAGAACCCCTATTATCAATATTCATTTTTAATTCATAAGAAAACTTATCCTCTGGCAAAAAGCTTAAATAGGTACTATAAAGCTTTTTAGTAAGCTCATCTTCCATATTAGGAATACTTAAATTTATTCTACTCTCTTTAAAGCCTCTTATCTTCTGTGCTAGTTCGCCTAATTTAATATTATGAAGAACAGGTACAGAGCAGTAACCGTCTCTGTGAGCTTCCTTGCCATCCAATGCTCTTATAAATTCATTTAAAACATCATCTATATAACATAGTGATAAATCCGCCTCTGGATTATTTACCTGTATATCTAAATCTCTTGCAACATTATAGCAATAAGTAGCAACAACAGTATTATAATTAGGTTTACTCCATTTACCGAAGAGGTTATGTAGTCTGTAAACTAAGACTTTACTTCCTGTTTCACTACTATAATTAAATAATAAATCTTCACCAGCCTTTTTACTCTTGCCATAAGGGTTATCCCTTTCAGCCTGAATAGAAGACGTAATCAAAACTTTCGCACTATTATTATGCTTTTTTAATAGTTCTAAAAGTATAGATGTGAATCCAAAATTACCTTTCATAAACTCTTTTTCATCCTTTGGTCTATTTACTCCTGCAAGGTGAAATACAAATTCACAGTTTTTTGCATACTCTTCTAAAAGAGCCTCTTCTGTATCCATATCATATTCATAAATTTCATTGTACTTTCTATTTTTAAGCTCTGCTATTAGATTTTTACCCACAAAGCCCTTTGCTCCTGTAACAAGAATTTTCATAATTTACACCTACCTTCTTAAACTATTTAGTTTGAGTCGATTCTTTAATAGCATTCATAAGTGCTAGTTCTTCTCTTACATAGTCAAGTTGCAATAGTCTTTCTTTTATCTGCTCAACATTTAATATTTGAGTATTATGTGAGTTGTATTCTTCTTCTGAAGATAGTTTTTGATTTCCTTCAACAAAATATTTATCATAATTAAGATCTCTTTTATCAGCAGGAACTCTGAAAAATCCTTCCATATCCTCTGCTACCACATACTCTTCTTTTGTAAGAAGTGTTTCATATAATTTTTCTCCATGACGAGTTCCAATTATTTTAACTTCGCTATCTGCATTAAATAGTTCCTTTACTGCTTGCGCTAGATCTTTTATAGTTGAAGATGGTGATTTTTGAATCATAATGTCTCCAGCCTGAGCATGCTCAAAAGCGAAGACTACAAGTTCTACTGCCTCATCAAGGTTCATGAGAAACCTTGTCATATTCGGGTCTGTAACAGTTATTGGCTGTCCAGCCTTTATTTGCTCAACAAATAGTGGAATAACAGAACCGCGAGATCCCATAACATTTCCGTATCTTGTGCCACAGATAAGTGTCCTCTCAGGGGATACGGTTTTTGATTTTGCTACAAATACCTTTTCCATCATGGCCTTTGATATACCCATTGCATTTATAGGATACGCTGCCTTATCTGTAGAGAGGCATATAACTTTTTTCACTCCATATTCTATTGCAGTTGTAAGCACGTTATCAGTTCCTAAAACATTTGTTTTTACTGCTTCAAGTGGAAAGAACTCACAAGATGGAACTTGCTTTAAAGCAGCTGCATGAAATATGTAATCCACGCCATGCATTGCATTTTTAACACTAGCAATGTCTCTTACATCCCCTATATAGAATTTAAGCTTATCGTTTTTATATAACTTTCTCATATCATCTTGCTTTTTTTCATCACGGGAAAATATACGAATTTCTTTTATATCAGTGTCTAAAAATCTTTTCATTACAGCATTCCCGAAAGAACCTGTGCCTCCAGTGATTAATAGTGTTTTATTTTTGAACATATGTATCTCCTCCAATATTGTATTTTATTTAAAGTACTTATCTATTCTAGTTAACAATTCTTGTTTGTTAAAATTACCGTCATAGTAATTTCTTGCGTTTATTCCGAGCTTTGTTAATCTCTCGGGTAATTCATTAGATATTTCTATTATCTTCTCTGAGAGTTTTTGAGCATCTCCAGCCGGGCTACAAACGCCTGAATTTGATTCTTTAATTATTTTATCTGTTTCTCCATCTGCTGACGCAATAATTGGCATCCCACAGGCCATGTATGACTGAAGTTTTGCAGGAATAGTCATAGAAAACAATGGACTTTCTGTTAAGCACAGAAAAGCAGCATCGCTGGCTGCCATAAATTCTGGAATACGAGTTCCGGGTTGTTTTGGAATAAAATTAAACATATCAGACAGATTACCCTCCTTTACAAGTTCTACTAAGGATTCTTTATATCTGCCATCTCCCACAATATTAAACCGAATTCTTCTATTTAAATGATTTTCTTTTAAGAGTGATGCAGCTTTAGGCAATATATCCAAACCTTGAGCCGTGCCAATATTACCTGCGAAAATTATATTAAAAGCATCATCCTTTGGAATTTCTTCAATGCTCGTATTCTCTAGTGGCTTATAAAAATCTTCTGCGTATTGTGGCCAGTATTCAATTTTTTCTATAGGAACACCACGATTAGCGATTGCTTTCATAAAACTATTTGAGGTAGTGAAAATCCTTGAACAACCAGAATATATGTAGTCTACCATCTTCCCTATAGCGCCAATAATGTTTTTGTTTGTTATACCTGTAATTATTTCAACATTTTCAGGCCAAAGGTCTTGAACATATAAATAACATGGTACATTTCGCTTTTTTGCATACCAAACACCAGGTAGTGCTTGCGTCATTGGGGAAACTTCAAATATAAATACAAAGTCTGCTTTTATTCCAGTGAATAGTTTCCAAAAGAACCCCGATACAACAAACGATAAATAGTTTAGAGCAAGCATAATCGAATTGTTCCCTCTAGGTATTAATGGTATCCTTCTTATTTCTATACCGTTATATATTTCTTTTCTCTTCTTAAATAATCCATATCCATTGTAGTATTTACCTTTAGGATAATTGGGAATCCCTGTTACCACTGTTACTTTATATCCCTTTTTTACCCATTCAGTACAAATATCATTTATACGAAATTGCTCAGGATAGAAATACTGCGCTATAACTAAAATGTGTTTTTTCAAGCTATTATCCACCCTTCTTAGTTATTTTTCATTGTACCAACTGATTCTGTTGTATCAACCGTTTCTGTTGCAATAATAGATTGTCTCAAATCAAAAATTCTATAATTCTCTTTGTAGTCAGACAAACTCTGTGCGTAAACCAAATTACCAAATACCTTGTTAAATATGGAGATTTTAGGTCCTACAAGATTCAATAAGGGATTAAATATGTTAGTTAGTTTAATTTTCGTTCCATGAGCCTGCGCAATAAGTTTCACCATCTCTGAAGTCTTAACATACTCACTATTTTGCGGGAAAAATACTCCACTTTCTTCATTTACTATCATAAGTCTAGTGAATTCACATAAATTATCTATATGAAGCATACTTCTCTGATTATCAATGTCAGGGAACACAGGTAATTTCTGAGCTGCCTTTGAGAGTTTCGGATAATTTCCCTTAGAGCCTTTCCCATAAATCATCGGTGGTCTAAGAATAACAATTTTAAAATCATCATTTTCTAAAGGTTTTATTCCATTTTCTGCTTGAAGCTTACTTTCTCCATAAAAGTTACTTGGTTTTGGAACAGTGTTTTCATCTATAATTCTTCTTTCATTTACATTCCTACTCTCACCATAAATAATAATACTACTCATAAAAATGAACTGCTTAACGCCATCTTTTTTTGCTTTTTTAGCAGTCTCAATAGTAAGATCACGATTTACTTTAAAGTATAAGTCCTCCATTTTAGGATCTGTGGATACATGTGCTATTCCAGCAACATGAAAAACTACATCATACTTTGAAAAATCGCTCGCTTTCCATGAATCGTCTTTCATATCCAATTCATCTACAGAATATTTATCTGAATACTTTTCTAGTAAGCTCATAAGGGAAATACCTATATAGCTATTAGCTCCTGTTATGAGTATTTTCTTCATTTTCATATCTTCTCCTTCATAGCAGAAACTACTTTCCACTCATGCTTATAATTGTAAGGTCTACCTCTTTTTATTTCCTCCGTCAACAATTCCCTCTGCTTTTAAAACTTTAAATACTGTTCCAACCACTATCTTTACATCTAGCCACAATGATTTATTATTTAAATAGTATCTATCATATTCTGTTTTTTCATAATCATCATTATTATCTCGCCCATTAATTTGAGCCCAGCCAGTAACTCCCGGAAGGAGCATATGAACTCCTGCAGTAGTTCTCATTTCCTTAAGTTCATATTGATTATACAGTGCAGGTCTTGGTCCTACAAAAGTCATATCCCCTTTAAAAATATTTATTAATTGTGGAAGTTCGTCAAGACTAGTTTTCCTTAAAATCTTTCCGATTTTAGTTATATAACTTTTCGAATTATCAAATTTATCAGTTGCTACATTAGGTGTTCCTATCTTCATTGACCTGAATTTATAAAATTTAAATAAATCATTGTTTTTACCAATTCTCTTCTGAGTGAAGAATACTGGTCCTTTAGAATTTAGCTTTACTATTATAGCTACAATCAAAAAGAATGGTGATAGAATCAATAATAATAACAAGCTACATATTACATCAAAAAATCTGTCCATAAGAACCTCCTACATTATTGTTTGTTACTCCACATCATCAGTAATTACACACTCTGGTGTGCCTCTATGATACGTTGAAACTACTTCTTCTATTTTATGAATTAATAACTCTACATTATCATTATCAATGATTTCTTTAAATTCTTTCATTCTCTCCTGTAGCTCACCCAAATCGCTAAATGTTGGTCTCCCAATAAAAATCTTTTCGTGTTTAGTATTAGTAAGTCCTTCTTCACTCATTAGTAGTTCTTCATAAAGCTTTTCACCTGGTCTAAGTCCTGTGATTTCTATTTTAATATCTTTGTTTGGCTCAAATCCAGAAAGTTTTATTAAATCCCAAGCTAAGTCATATATCTTAACAGACTTACCCATATCAAGCACAAAGATTTCTCCACCCTGAGCATATGCTCCAGCTTGAAGGACTAGTTGCGCAGCTTCTGGTATGGTCATAAAAAACCTAGTTATATCTTTATGAGTAAGTGTAACTGGTCCGCCATGAGCTATTTGTTTATTAAATAGTGGTATAACAGATCCATTACTTCCAAGTACATTACCAAATCTCACTGCTACAAATCTTGTTTCACTTATCTTATCCATAGATTGTATTATCATCTCACACATTCTTTTAGTAGCACCCATAACATTGGTAGGATTAACTGCCTTATCTGTGGATATGGTAACGAATCTTTCTACCTTATATCTATGTGCGCAATCTGCCATATTATATGTTCCGAACACATTGTTTTTTATAGCTTCCATAGGACTTTGTTCCATTAGTGGAACATGCTTATGAGCTGCCGCATGGAAAACTATATTTGGAGAATATTTCTCAAAAATTTCATCTAGTCGATGCTTATCTCTAACTGATCCTATTAATACTTTTAAATCTAATTTAGGGTATTTATACTTAAGTTCCATTTGCAAATCATAAGCATTATTTTCATATATATCCAATATAATTAATTGTTTGGGGTTGAATTTTATAATTTGACGACAGAGTTCTGAACCAATGGACCCACCGCCCCCTGATACTAATATAATTTTATTGTGAATGTAACTAGAGATACCTTCCATATCGAGCTGTACTGCTTTACGTCCAAGGAGATCCTCAATATCTACTTTTCTAATTTGATTTAAAGAGACTTTTCCATCTATTATTTCATACATTCCTGGAATAATTTCTATTTTACATTTTGTCTTTTTGCATAATTCCAAAATCTGTCTTTTATCTTCATCTTCTATAGTTGGAATAGCTATAAGTATATTTTCTATATCTTTCGCTTTTGCTATGGCTGGTATATCGGATCGACTCCCAAGGACCTTTACACCCATTACACTTTTTCCTTTTTTATAATCTTCATCATCAATTAAAGCTACAGGACTATATTTACTTTGGTTACTACTTTTCATTTCTTTTATAACCATAGCTGCTGATGCTCCAGCACCAATTATCATTACTCTTTTTTTGTCGCCTTTATTGACATTAGAGTTTATCATTTTTTCAAATCTATCATAAATTCTAAAGGACATTCTAAATCCAAGTATAAAAAGTATACTAAAAGCACATACTATTATACTTACTCCATAGGCCAATCCATGACCTGTAAGTCTTAAAAATATCATGGTAGCTATATCTGCAGTAAGACATGCACCAATAACTAACATAAATTCATCTGTACTTGCATAAGTCCAAAGGCTTTCATAAAGCTTAAAAAGATAAAAACAGGATATATAGATAACTGTTATAATTAAAGCCGTTTTTTTATAGTTATTTGAATAGAATCTAAAATCACTATAATTATATCTAAAATACATAGATAATATATATGCTAAATTTATTAGTACCGCATCACTTAACATCAATATTGGTTTTTTCCACTTTCCTAAAGCCTTCATATTATCACCCTTTTTTTATAAGTTCTTTATTTTATTTTAACCTTATTTTTTTCCTATAACCCCGATTTATTACAACTTAGTATATCATAATATCTTGAACAAATTTCATGACTATATCTTATTAACAAAAAATTAAACAGTATACAATACAAATATTCCTTTTTAAATCCCTTTCATTATATCATTTTTTATATTTTTAAACATCTTTTAAATAAAATTCACCTTACTAGTTCTACCCCTTATATAAATAAAAGAAGAGAAACAGTCTTAATAAACTATCTCTCCTCTTCTATTCATAACAATTTCCATTAAAAAAATCACTGTATACTAATCACTCTAAATGGTTCCAAACAATTTAAATATAATGCATAGTAATTATCAAAGTCGCCGTTTGTGTTTGATTGAACACCTTTTACTCCAGCTCTTCTTACCCAAACTGAAAGCCTATACTTTCCCTCTTTAAATGGACTTGTTGCAGGTAGCACATAGGGAGTTTTACCATTTACTGCTGTTGTATAACCCTTTGTGAATTCTTTCCATGTAACACCATCATAAATAAATGCCCTATACTGCACTTGGCCATCATACTTTGAAGTTACTGTGAATTTCTCAGTATCCCCTTCAACTAATGGTGAATGTTCTACTGAAACACTAGTTATTTCTTGTGGAACTAAACTTACGGGTTTATTTACACAATTTAAATCTAATGCACGGTAATTATCAAAGTCACCGTTTGTGTTTGATTGAACACCTTTTACTCCAGCTCTTCTTACCCAAACTGAAAGCATGTACTTTCCTGCTTTAAATGAGCTTGTTTGAGGTAGTACGTATGGAGTTTTACCATTTACTGCTGTCGTATATCCATTTGTGAATTCTTTCCACGTAACACCATCATAAAGAAATGCTCTGTACTGTACTTGACCATCATACTTTGAAGTTACTGTAAATTTCTCAGTATCCCCTGCATATAGTGGTGAATGGTCTACTGAAACACTAGCTATTTCTTGTGCAGGTTTTTTTACACAATTTAAATCTAATGCATAGTAGTTATCAAAGTCACCGTTTGTGTTTGATTGAACACCTTTTACTCCAGCTCTTCTTACCCAGACTGAAAGCATGTACTTTCCTGCTTTAAATGGGCTTGTTTGAGGTAGTACATACGGGGTTTTACCATTCACTGCTGCTGTGTATCCATTTGTGAATTCTTTCCACGTAACACCATCATAAAGAAATGCTCTGTACTGTACTTGACCATCATACTTTGAAGTTACTGTAAATTTCTCAGTATCACCTACGTATAGTGGTGAATGTACTACTGAAACACTAGCTATCTTTTGCGGAACTGTACTTGCTTTTACACAATTTAAATTCAATGCATAGTAGTTATCGTAGTCACCGAATGTATTTGAATGAACACCTTTTACTCCAGCTCTTCTTACCCAAACTGAAAGCATGTACTTTCCTGCTTTAAATGGGCTTGTTTGAGGTAGTACATATGGAGTTTTACCATTCACTGCTGGTGTATATCCATTTGTAAATTCTTTCCATGAAATTCCATCATAAAGAAATGCTCTATACTGTACCTTACCCTCATACTTTGAAGTTACTGTAAATTTCTCAGTATCCCCTACAAGTAGCGGTGTATTTACCACTCCAACATTACTTATCGTTGGAGGATCTGTTTCTGCAGCTTTAGATGTAACACTAACTAAAAATCCGGCTATTACAAATATTACTACCATAAATACACTTAATGTCTTTTGCCTTTGTTTTCTTTGTTGCTTTTTCTTTATTTGCTTTCTTTGTTGCCTTTGCATCATATGGTTTGTACCCCCTACATTTATGAATTACACATGCCTTTAGTTTACCACTAACACAATAAAAGACAATGTATTTCTCTAACTTTTTCTTCGCCTATAAGATATTTTTAATATTATCTTTAATCTCTTTAAACTCATCATTAACTCTATATATATAATTTGCAACTATTTCCATAAACTCAAAATCATTTTCACTATCAATATCTAGTACTGCTGTATCCTTCATTTTAACTATATCTATTTTGCCATCAAAAACTGAGATTACATCCCTTTTCATAAGGAACTCCCTTGAATAAACATACATCGATGCATTCATGTCATATACTTCTGGAGCCTGTTGTCTTGCCACAAAATTGGATTTAATTACTTTCGTAATAATACCATTACCGTCTTTTTTAACCATATTAAAATATGGATTTCTTCTAGAATCAACCACTGAAAATACAACATCTGATTCCTCATTTTCTATTTTTTTATTAACTATATTTTCTAAATCTCTTAACGTCCTCAATGGTGATGTAATATCTAAATCTACTATTAGATCATATTTATACTTTTTCTGTTCTTCCATCACTTCCAGACTATTCCTTATTACACTAACCTTTGGAGTGTCATCTTTACCTAAACTTTCATCTCTTCTTACTTCTACTATATTGAGATTAGTTTTAGATACCAAAATTAATAAATCATCATTATCTGTATTCACAGCTATATCGGAATGAAATTCACACTTTGTCTTTTTTATAAATAAATCTATACAAGATAATGTATAATAAACTAAAGGGTCGCCTAAAAAATACTTTAAGTTTTTATTTTTTAGCCCTTTTGACCCAGATCTACCACAAACAGTAAATAATATTTTCATCTTATATATCTCCTTCTGCGAATCTAAGAACTTCAACTGAATGTTCTATAGAATTTTCATTTAATGCTTTTCCTTTTATCATATCCAAAAATGCACTCAATTCATTTATATACATATCATTAGTATCTGAATTAAATTTCTCTATTTCGCCATTGGGATATATTATTTGATTTCTATAAAAATCCCCAACAAAAAGTCCTTCTTTTGTATACACTTCTATATTTCTTTCTTTATTCTTTCCAAAGTAATCTAAATGAAGCTCTGCTATTTTATCCTTATATTTAAACATATAAACAGATATATCTTCACTATCTATCTCTAAGTTTGAATACTTTCCCCTTAAGTTAATAGAATGTTCTGGAAAACCAAATAAGTAAAACAAGTAATCTAACTCATGAATACAGTCTATGCTTACTCCACCCCCCTGCTCCTTATGTGCACTATATACATCTCTATAATCTACATTAGGTCTCCAATCCGGTAAATAAGAAGAGCATATACTCCTTACAGAGTAAACCTCATTATTCTTTATAATTCTTTTTATTTGTTCAATTACTTTTGTATATCTTAAAGGTGCAGCAACATAATATATACCTGCGTTAATATCCTTCACCTGAAATAGTTCTCTCCAATTACATTTGCTATCATCAAAAATAGGTTTTTCTATGAAAATATTCTTAGTTTTCCACAGAAATTTCTTTAAAGAATCATAATGTTTATAAGTAGGATTTGTTATAAAAACTATATCATAATCATCATCTAAATCTGATAATCTAAGTATTGTACTGTCAACAAGCTCTTTAATTTCATCATCCAATCTCTTATTACTTTCTCTGAATGCGTGAACAATTAGCTCAATGCCCCTTGATTTTAGTATGCAGCTTAAATTTCTTAGATGTCTACATCCGATAGATCCTAGACCAACAAAACATACTTTCATTCTTTAAACTCCTTCTATTCGGTCTATAATAGATAAAACATACTTATCATCTTCAAATGTATACTTTTCATTATTGATACCATTAATCTTATCTATATAAGCCTTAATCTCATCTAAATATGCATTCTCTATTATATTATCTGAATAATTATCATCTTTATCAATTTTACTATATGTTTCAATTAATTTTTCTTCTTTACTATCAATTTCATATTCACTCAATGAATTTGGTGTACCCTTCCAGAAAATATGTATATCTTCACCATAAACCTCTAAATTTCTAACAGCTTTCCTTGAAACTATATCTACTGAAATCATGCCTAAAGAACCATTTTCATGAGTTAGCATAATTTGATATGTATCATCATAATCAATTTCTAAATTACTGCTCTTGCACCTATTTGCTTTAACATTTCTAATATTTCCAAAAGTCTTATATATCCACGGCATTTCTATAGCTAATAATTCTCTACATCCATTACTTCTCTTTTCATGCACAAAAAAATTCTTATAATTTTCCCAGGGATGCCAATCAGGTAAGTACTGCCCTACATGATAAACATAATTAACTTTACTTTTAGATACATTAACCTTTTGTTTAATATATTGTATTTCTTTCCTGTATAACATTGTTGAGGATAAAAATAATACCCTACCTTTCTCATCCGCTAACTTTATTATTTCATCATAGCCATCCTCAACCAAATTAATTTCTGTAAATGCATTTAAATTGTTGTTTAGACATTCTAAAATAATTTTATGATGGGATAATGGTGAAGTACTGATAATGGCTCCATCTATCTTCCCAGTGTCCTTAGCTTCTGTAATGCTATCAAAAGTCTGTATTCCAAATTCTTCACCCACACTTTTTCGTCTTTCAGCACTTAAGTCTACCCCTAATACCTCAATGTTATTAAAATAATTTTTCAGTAACCTTATTCTTCTTTTTCCCATTGATCCAAGTCCAATTACTAGAAATTTCATATATTAACTCCCACCCTACCTTATATCATAAAATACTTTCTTTAAACTAATTCCTTTAACTAAATTCCTATCTATAATATCATAAATATTATCCACTGTGTTTCCATTTCCATAAGGATTTTTCATATTCTTTACTGAGTTCAAAAAATCTTCTGAAATGGCTCTATTAAGTCCATGTCCTATATCCTCTTTAGTTGGAATACAGTTTATAATTGATTTAGCTTGAATTCTTCCCTTTTGCCTATCTCCTATATTAATAGTTGGTATTCTAAAAGTAGGTGCCTCAATTATTCCACTAGAGGAATTACCAATCACACAACTGCAATGCTTCATTGCACTTAAATACCTAAATGCTCCCATACTAATAAATGCTTTTATTCTATCTCTATTCTTTGTTTCATATTCATCAATTAACTTATTAATAACTCTACCGTCAGTATCAGAATTAGCTTTAGTTATTATAAACTTCATATCTTTTCTTTCATCCATTGCATTTAGTAACTCTAGAAACTGTTCCTTGGACGTATTGTTTTCTAATGTTACTGGATGAAACGTAACTAACCCATATGGTTTATCTAAAATAAAGTCTATTTGTTTCTCTAGGTCTTTTTTATTTAATAAATCAAGTGTTAGTATATTTTCTACACCTATAGCTCCTACATTAAATACTCTACTTGGATCTTCACCCAATTGAATAATTCTTTTTCTGTACTCTTCTGTACTTGCAAAGTGTAAGTGACTCATTTTAGTTATGGAATGCCTAAAAGCTTCATCAAAGGCTCCCTCAGTAGTCTCACCCCCATGTAAATGAGCTATAGGTATTCTGCAAACTACTGCTGCACTACACACAGAAAACATCTCATATCTATCTCCGAGTATAATTATTATATCTGGCTTTAATCTATTAAATACTTCTGCAAAACTTATAGTAGCGAGTCCCATAGATTTTGCTATACCAATCGCCGAATCTGAACTTAATAATATTTCAACACTCTCTGTAATAATAAATCCATCTTCTTCAATAAGTTTATAGGTATATCCAAATTCTGGTGATAAGTGCATTCCTGTTGCAATTATTTGTAATTCATATTTTTTTTCCTTTTTAATTGTAACCATTAATGGTTTTAATAATCCATACTCTGCTCTAGTTGAGGTTACTATACAAATTTTTTTCCTCATATTTCTACCATTTCATCCTTATTAAAATCACGTTTTGCCTTTTCCCCTATAATATTGTCCCATAATTTTGGGGATATCCCATTACCAGGCCTCAAAGCAATAATGTTTTTTTCTGTAAAGTACTGACCTTCCTTTATATCATCACAACAAACTAAGCTTTTTCTTGCAATTGGTCTATTTTTACTTTCAGATTTAGATAGTGATTTCTTACCATTTCCTAAAGCTAATTCTATGTTTCTAATAGAAGTGGTCATTAATTTTAGCTCATCAGGTTCTAAACTTGCTTTATGATCAGGTCCTTCCATTTGTCTATCTAATGTAAAATGTTTTTCTATTACTCTTGCTCCTAAAGCTACTGCAGCTATTGGTACTTCTATTCCTAAAGTATGATCTGAATACCCAACTTCTACACTAAAAGTATCTCTTATATCTAACATTGCCTTTAAATTCACATCTTCCATGGGTGTAGGGTATTCTGTATTACAATGTAGTACAGTAATATCATCAGCCCCTGCTTTCTTTAGTATACCCAAAGCAAATTCAATATCTTCCATCTCACTCATACCTGTTGATAGTATTATATTTTTTCCGATTTTAGCTATTTTTCTTAGATATGGAACATTTTCAATTTCTCCAGATGGAATCTTAAATAAAGGTATATTTAGCTTTATAAGTAAATCTATGCTTTCAAGATCAAATGCTGATGATAAAAACATTATATTTCTTTTTTTACAATGTTCTATTAGTTCAATATGATTCTCATAATTAAGTTCCAATTTTTTAATCATCTCATACTGATTTTCTTCCCCATTCCCTGTATTCTCAATTTGATATTCAGCCTTAGATGCATTCTTAGACACAAGTTTATCCGCATTAAAGCTTTGAAATTTCACCGCATCAACTCCAGCTTCAGCTGCTTTATCTATAAGTTTTTTTGCTATTTCTATATCCCCATTGTGATTAACTCCTGCTTCTGCAATGATAAAAACTTTTTTATCCATTTTAAACCTCCTTAGACGGGTTCCCTACTACCTTTTTATAGCTCTCTATGTTTTTTATGACTACAGTCCCTGCTCCAATCAAAGTATTTGTGCCTATTGTTACTCCTTGTATTATTGAGGCATTACACCCAATATGCGTACACTCACCAATTTCAACCCCTCCACTGATGACTGCTCCTGGAGCTATATGACACAAATCCCCAATACAACAATCATGTTCTATTATTGAGCCTGTATTAACAATGCAGTTTTTACCTATCTTAGCATCTGAATTTACAATTGTTCCTTTACCAATAAATGTTCCTTCATCTATTATTACCTCTTTAGCAAGTATTGCTGATTTATCTATTATTACTGGAAATTTAAAGCCTATTTCTTTAGCCTTATTATAGAGAATCCTTCTGAGTTTCGTATCTCCAATACTTCCTACTGTTACAAAAGCATATTTAATCCCAGCATTAAATATGCTTATCAAATCATCATCTGTTCCTACCACTGGGACCCCGTATATTTTCTTCCCTTTTTCTCCACTAGGATCTACAATTCCATAAATTTCGAATTCCGTTTTAGTTTGGATGCAGTCAATTATACTTTTACAATGACCGCCTCCACCAAGTAAAACTATTTTTTTCATATATATCTCTCCATTAAACTTCTCTAATAATTTTGCATACTTTTCTTATTTCTTCCCCTGTTATACTAACTGAACTAGGAAGATTTACGCCTCTTAAACTTATTTCTTTACTAACCTCCATAGTTCCTGCCTTACAATCAATATAAGGCGGCATTTCATGTACTGGCATAAAGAAAGGTCTAGCTCCTATTGAATTTTCATTTAATATCTTTAATAATTCGTCTCTTGAAATTGCATAACTATCTTCAACTAATATAGCATATAGCCAATAACAATTTTTAACATCCTCATCATCATGTTTTATTAATGTTATTCCATCAACATCATTTAAAAGTTGGTTATATAAATTGGCTGCCTGTATTTTCTTCTCTAAATACTCAGGTACCATTTCTAGCTGGGCTACTCCAACTGCTGCAAGTAGATTAGGCATTCTAAAATTATATCCTACTTCATCATGATAAAATGCTCCATTATCTAAGATAGTCTTAGTTTGAGTAGAAAGGTATTTTGCTCTTTCTGCCCACTGCTTATTATTTGTAACTAGCATACCGCCAGCCCCAGTAGTAATTAATTTATTTCCATTAAAACTAAAGCATCCTATATCTCCAATAATTCCAAGTTTTTTACCTTTATAAGTTGTTCCTAAGGCTTCTGTTGCGTCCTCTATTACATATAATCCATGTTTTTTAGCTATTTTATTTACTTTATCCATATCTACAGCATATCCATATATATGTACTGGCATTATTGCCTTTGTTTTATCTGTAATCAATTCTTCAATTTTATCTGCATCCATTACAAAAGTATCTCTACATATATCTACAAATACAGGCGTCGCCCCTACATATTTAATTGAATTAACTGGTGATATAAATGTCATGGATGATACTATAACTTCATCACCTTCTCCAATCCCTAAGGTTTCTAATGCTAAATGTAATGCTGCTGTTCCATTCATTGTAACTACTGCCGATTCAGCTCCTTCGTAGGCTGCAAATTCATCTTCAAACCTATTAACAAACTTTCCAACTGATGAAACCCAATTTGTATCTAAACATTCTTTAACATATTTCCATTCATTTCCTTTAATTTCTGGTATACATAATGGTATCATATTATATCCTCTCTTTCGCTTTATAAGGTTTTAGAGATTACAATTCATTGTAATCTCTAAATATGTTATATTTTATACATTATAAATATCAGTTTTAAAACTGCTTAAATTCTTTTTAATCCATTCAACTGTCTCTTCCAGGCCTCTATCTATTGAATAGTTAGGCGCCCAGCCTGTTAATTCTTTAATCTTTGTATTATCAGCCCAAAGTCTATTAACTTCACTATTCTCTGGTCTAAGTCTTTCTTCATCACAAAGAATTTTAACGTCTTTTCCTATTATGTTAATTATCTTTTTAACAGTATCCCCAATAGATATCTCATAGTTTGATCCTGCATTAATAACTTCTCCAATGGACTTATCACTTTCAGCGATTTTTACAAAAGCTTCTGCAGTATCCTTAACATAGTTAAAATCCCTTGTAGGAGTAAGGCTACCTAATTTAATTTCTTTCTTATCTGCTAATATTTGGGAAATTATTGTTGGTATTACAGCTCTGGCTGATTGTCTTGGTCCATATGTATTAAATGGTCTTATAGTCGCTATGGGCATATCGAATGACTTGTGGAAACTTTCAGCCATCTTATCTGCACCAATTTTCGAAGCAGAATACGGTGATTGACCCTGCATTGGATGTTTCTCATCTATTGGAACATACAATGCAGTTCCATAAGTCTCAGAAGTTGATGTATGAACTATTTTTTCAACATCATGCATTCTACAAGCTTCAAGAACATTTGTAGTACCTTCTACATTTGTTCTAACATAAGCCATTGGAGAAAGATATGAATAAGGTATAGCTATAAGAGCAGCTAAATGCATAACTACCTCTTGGCCTTTAATAATTCTATTCATACCGTCTAGCTCTCTGATATCACCTGTTTCAACTCTAATGCTATCAATTATATTTTTATCAAAGGAATCTATCCATCCCCAGCTATTTAATGAATTATATTGAACTAATGCAGTAACATCCGCACCGAGTTCAACAAGTCTTTCTGTTAAATGACTCCCTATAAAACCCTCTGCTCCGGTTACTAATACTTTCTTACCCTTTAAATTCATAACTTTCACTCCTTTTTTACTTGATGCTTTTTTCTTTTTCCTCTATTCTTGTTACCATATCTTTCATTTCACTTAATTGCCCCATATCCATCCATGATTGTTCACCTACTGGATATATACCCACTTTTATATTATCCTTCATATAGTTTACAAGTATATCTGGTAAATTATAAAATTCCCCAGTTGGAATATCATTCAACACTTCTGGTTCTAATACATACATACCTGTATTAGCAAGATATGAATGCTCTGGTTTTTCTTGAATTTCAATTATGCAGCCTTCTTCATTAACTTTGAAGACTCCATATGGAATTGTAAAGTTTTTAACTGAAGTAACTACAGTCACTTTATTCCCACTTTGTTTATGGTATTTTAATATATCATCATATTGTGCATCGATTAATATATCACAATTAGATACAAAAAAAGTATCATTTATCTTACCTTTTAGAAGTGATAAGCTGCCTCCTGTTCCTAGTGGTTTCTCCTCTTCTACATAACTAATATTATATTCAGTATCAAGTTCATTGAAATATGATTTTATCATATTCTTCTTATGGTTAACTGTCAAATAAAAATCTTTTGCTCCATACTTAGCGAATTTGTTTATTATTCTTTCTACTATTGGAGTATCACCGATTGGAATTAATGACTTAGGTAAAATCTTAGTGTACGGATATAATCTTGTCCCTAGACCTCCTGCCATAATTACTACAGAATTATTTGCGAGTTCAGAGCTATTTTCATCATTAACATCATCATGTAAAAAGATAATATCAATTACTTTTCTATCATTGTTTAATATTGGAACTGCTGTTATAAATTTTTCTACCATTACCTCTTTTGCCTTTTGCTTATCATTTTCAAAAATAAATACGGACTTACTATTCATGACTTCAGCTACTTTAGAATCCATGCTTCCATTTTTTAATATCCATCTTCTAATGTCACCATCTGTTATAGTCCCTAGAAATTTATCATCTTTATCTATAACAAAAATAATTCCCTTTGCATCCTCATCTATTCTTTTTAAACCTTCTCTAATTGTTACATCTTCATATACAATAAATTTAACACTATTAAACATATCTTTCCTCCTAGTTTATGTCACTGTTTTCCTTAATTTCATTTTAATTTTCCCTACTATGACATCAATACCCTCGATCTTCATAAAGTAGATAATTACAAAATATGATACAGCTCCTATAACCATAGCTATTAATAGTGAAATGCTTTGACTAAATGATTTTGTTATGAAATTATAAGTTATTTTGGATAATAGTCCCATAATTGATGAAGCAAATAGGATTTTTAAAAATGAAATAGATATTTGCTTTATTCCAAATGAACCTATTTTCTTTCTCAAACTGATGAATAATAAAATTGTTGTAAATAATGCTGAAATGCTCGTTGCTAAAGCTAGTCCACCTATTCCTAAATATCTTGAAAGAATTATATTGAGTATAATATTTAAGACCATACCAATTGCCGCGTTAATCATCGGTATTTTAGTGTCTTGCAAGGAAAAAAAGGCTCTTGATAAAACCTCGCGCAGACCGAACCCCACCATGCCTATTGAGTAGAATAGCAGTGCTGAAGATGTCATCGATACAGCACTAGGGTTAAATGCTCCACGCCCAAATAAAACTGAAACAATAGGAACTGCAAATATCATAGACCCAATCGTTGCTGGAAGAACTAATAAATTTATTCCTGTTATGGCTTCAGAAAGGTGTTTTTTTAGGTCTTTAATATTATTTTGTGCAGCCATCTTTGATATCATCGGATATAAAACCGTAACAATGGATAGTACAAATATTCCAATTACAAACCCATTAAGTCTATTTGCATAATTAAGAGCTGAAACTCCTCCAATAGTTACTCGTGAAGCTATAGTTCTATCAACCAGTACATTAATTTGATTAACACAGATTCCAAGAATTACTGGTGTGACTATATGTGCCATTTTAATTATATTCTTGTCTTTTATATCAAAAATTCTTTTATACCTATACTTGCTTTTTCGTAAGTAGGGTACCATCAGAACCACTTGGGCCGCAGTTGCTACTACGTATCCTATTGCAAGCACCAAAATATTATTTTTATTACTTAATATAATTGATATTACGACAAAAAAATTCAACGGCAATGTAACCAAAGCTGGAATAATATAATTTTCTTTCATCTGAAGATAGCCTGTAAATATTGCTACAATCGCAGTAAAATATATAGATAGCAAACTAATCTTTGTAAACCTAGCTGTTAAAGCTATTGTCTCCACTCCAAATCCTGAAGCAAATATTTTTACAATTTGATTTGTATAAGAAACTCCAATTAAAACTATGATCGAACATATTACTAATACGATATTAATAAGATTATTTGTAAATTTGTTAGCTTCAATTTCTCCATCGGTTTGTTCTATACTATTGTACATAGGAATATAGCCTGCAGCTAAGCCCGCTGCAATAATTCCAAATATCACACTTGGAATTGTCATAGAAATCAAATAAGCATCACTGATATTTGTGGCGCCATAAAAATATGATAATGTTATTTCTCTTCCAAGTCCAAATATTTTCGATAATATTGTTATTAGCATTATAATAAACGTAGTTTTTCTCATAATAAATCTCCATTCTGATATGAATAGTTTTGTCTTTTATTTATCGACTGGTATATTCATTTTTCCGTATACTACTATAACTAAAATATAAAATGGAATTAGATATAGGTACCACCATATAAGTATCCCACCTCGATAATGTGAAAGTATAAAAACAAACTCCATAATATAAATCAGTACCCACGATAAATATCTCTTTCTAGCCATATAAAATGCGTATGAAATCCACGTGAGATATGCTAATAAAATGGGGATTCCTAGTATGAAATAAAAGCTCATATATAAATCCGCTTCAATAGGCCACTGCTCAGTGGCCCCAATTGCCCAGCTTGTTGGATAATATATCGATGTCAACCAAGAACTCATATCATGAAAAGGAACAGTATTATATCTACCAAATATCAGAAAAACTTTATTAAAGGGCAAGAAAAAAGTCTTCAAAAATGAAGGTTTGAAATCTCTAAGTAAAGTAACAAACATCTCATAAGTATTGAAATAGTTTAATGTATAAGGAAGAAACTCCGCAAATTTCATTCCAATGTTTCTCTGAAAAATACCAATCGAAAAAATAATTGTCGAAGAAATTATAGAAACAAATGTCCATTTACTAATTATTTTTTTGTTTATTATAAATAAACCGTAACCAATAAAAATAATCAAAATTACTTTTGCTTTTGAACCTATAAATGGATACATTAATAATATTAATACGGTAAAACCCACAAATGATAATTTGCTTTTATTTTTATATAATAGACATCCGTATGCGGATGCAAATATCATGAGCGACTGCGTGAAAGCCAAATAAATAGCACCTGCTCCTTGTCTTGTTAAAAAAGCCATTTTTGAATCCATAATCCAATAACTAATTCCACCAGTTTCATATATAAATACTACTAATGAAATTAACGTAATGATTCCACTGACTTTAATAATTTTTCCTATTTTTTCTTTGTCAAAGTTTTCATTTTGTATTTTTTTTAATTGCGCTCGCTCATTAAAAAAAGACTCGCATAAAGTAAGAAACACAATGGATACTCCATAAGTAAAAAACAACATTAAATAAGCTAGCTTTTCTTCTTTTGTTGTAAATGTATAGCTTTGAAACCGTAGCGCGAAAGCAGGAGCTAATCCATACCATAAAAAATAATAGGCAAAAATAATGTTTTGCGGTGAAAAAAGATATTTTGGTAACGAAACAGCATATAAAATGCAGATAAAACATGTAAATATCAATGGAGAAATAAAAGCTGTTTTATATAAAACCAACATGACTATTTGTAACGTTATAAAAGTTATAAAAGGTATTAATTTTTTTTTCATATATTCACCCTATCTTCGATCAATTTTTGTCTAAGATTATCAATGTCTTTACTTTTCTTGAAACCCTATCATAAAGTCCAATTTTGCTATAATTTTTTCATTTGCTATATTATCGTGAAATATTACAGGTATACCTTTATCATGATATTCAAATCCTAATGTAGATTGGTAAGAGATAACTATATCAACACTTGGGAATATATTTTTTTCCTTATAAAGTACAACATTTCCATTTACAACGCTGTCGTAAAATTTACTTGAATATACAGGATGTGGTTTTATAATTATAAGGAAATCTACGAATCTAACTTTAATCATATTAATAAGTTCTAGCTCTTTATTGGAATCATAAGGGCCACCAATAAATAATATTTGTCTTCCATCATAAATTTTTGTCGTTTCAAAATACTTCTTAAAGATTTCATATACTGTATGCTTATTTAAATGATAATTTAAGCAAAATATTTTTTTTGAATTATCATCTAAACAATAACATTTTTTAATGTTTTTCAATTTATTTACAATCTTCACATCTTCATTTAGTATTCCATGTTGTACCTGATTTTTATTCAATATAAATGTAACCCTATCAAACATAATTGCCCATCTATCATAATGGTTTACAAACCAAATTTCCTCTGGTTTTATATTTTCTAATGCACTATAAATAGCTAACCAATTATAAGAGTGATACGTTTGGAGAATTATAGATTTATTATAAGCTTTTAAATTAGATTTATAATATTTTTTTACATATATATTTTTCCATAAAATTAACACTAAATCTCTATATGTTAAAAAGCTCAAAAAGTTAAGTACTTCAATTGGGGTATCTAAACCAACTTTTATCCATGGAAATTTAATCGCCTTAAATTGTTGTCCACGAAAATTCTCCTTGAGATTCTTTAGTGAAGCCATGGAACTAATTATGAATATTTTCTTAGTGTCTTCAACTTTGTTTGTCTCCTTAGTTAAAAATAACTTTTTATTTAACAATACAAAAAAACAATATATCGATATAACAATATGTAACAACCACCATATATTTACTACTCCAGTCAATATTAGTTTGGCTATCTTTATATTTCCAATTAACATTTTTAGTTTCATATATCTTACAACTACAAAATCGGTATCATCAACACCATCTCTACACATTGCATCCTTATCTAAACAAAATTCATTTTCTACACCTTCCCAGTAATACCTCATTTCATCATCATACTTAGTAATCAACTTTCTATCTCCCCCAAACAACCCTATTTACACAGTCTATATACGATTCTCATTTTTATTATATACTTATAACTTTTGTTTACACATCATACACCATTATATATTTTAAGACACTTTATTACAACCTTCAGTTACCCGAAATCCCCCTCTAAAACAAAATGGATTGTCCCTAATTATGAGACAATCATTTTTTTAAATTCAACTTATAAATTCACTTGACGAGGTTTCAATAATGCTTCAGCAGTAGCTAATAAAAACCAAAAATAAGTAGTTGCTTTAGGAGTAAAAAATAAATTATCTGACAAATTCATAAATAGGAAAGCAATCATACTTGCCATTACGCCAATATAAAATGGTCTATGAAATTTATCCCTAGTTGTACTATATAATTTTTTAATTTTAAATAGCGTCATTGTTATGATTCCTAAGAAAGAAATTATTCCAATTATACCTAATTCGCTTTGTAATTTCAAATACGAATTATGGGTTGGATAATTCTGATATGCGTAATATTTAAGTTCCTTATACCTACTTACGTATTCGTTATATCTAGTTACAAAATTTCCATTACCAACACCTAGAATTGGATGTTCTTTAATCATATATAAAGCTGTTTTCCAAAGCTTAATTCTTAATTCATTTTGAGATAAATCAACAACGCCTTTAATTCTTTGAGAAACAGAAGGTATCAACGAAATTAATATACCCAACCCACCAAGAGCAAAAATCAACTTAATGCTATAAATTATCGTAAGAATTAATAATCCTAATCCTAATCCTAATAATGCATTTCTAGAATAAGTCATTAATAAATTAGCAATCACTAAAATTGAAAGTAATATATAAAATATTTTCTTTTTTTTATTCTTTTCATAAACACTTAACATAATTGCTGGAAAAATTATTAATATTAAATAAGCACCATAAGCATTGGGATTAGAAAGTGTCGAAGTTATCCTTAACCCTTCTCCCATTTCATATGCTTTTTTAAATGTTTCATTCAGTGCGAAGCCTGTAACCCACTGTACAATTCCTATACAACTTAAAATAAAAGAAATAAATATATAACATTTTAATAAGATATTGATTTGTTTTTCATTATTAAACTCATATTTTATAATAAAATACACAAATATATAAGTTATAAATCTTGCACTTTCACTTAATGCTATTTTTTTATCTACTGCATAAATAGTAGATATAAGCATTATACCCAACAATATGACCATAAACACACTCAACTTTTCAGTAAAGAAATTCACAATACTATAAGTAAATTTTTTTCTAGCACTTTTAGATAATACCAAATTAATAATGTATAGAAAAATTATTAACGCTAAAATCAAATTAGTATATGTCACACCCTTAAACCTAATTCCTTCAGGAATTAAAGGTAACCCTATAATAAAAATACATGTTAATAAAAATGAAAATCTTAAATATAAATTCACTTTGCCACCTCATTTGGAATATTACAAAATTATTTTGATGATTTTGTGTTTAATTTAACAATTTTGTTAAATCTCTATACTAAGGATATATATAATGATTACAAAACACAAGTAATATTTACAGTTAATAAGTTTTCATACCATAGCTCTTCATCTACTAATACTTTTGATACTCACCAGTTGTAATGTTATTCATCCACTGTTTATTGTCTAGATTCCACTCTATTGTCTTCTTTATTCCCACTTCAAAGGTGGTCTCAGGATACCATCCCAGTTCTTCTTTTATTTTAGCTGGATCTATTCCGTATCTCTTATCATGCCCTTTTCTGTCCTCAACATAAGTTATTAGTTTATCTGTTATTTCACTATCAGCATTTTCATTTAAATAACTTATAATAGTTTTAACTATTTGCATATTAGTTCTCTCGTTATGTCCGCCTACGTTATAAATTTCCCCTACTCTACCACCTTTTATAACCATATCTATAGCTTTGCAGTGATCTTCAACATATAACCAGTCTCTTATATTCATTCCATCACCGTATACTGGTAGATTTTTATGACTTAAGCAGTTATTTATTAGAAGTGGTATTAGTTTTTCTGGAAATTGATATGGTCCATAGTTGTTTGAACATCTAGTTGTATTTACAGGCATCTTATAAGTATCAAAATAAGCTTTAACCATTAAATCTGCACCTGTTTTACTCGCAGAATACGGACTATGTGGGTCCAGTGGTGTTGACTCAAGGAAGAATCCCGTTTCTCCAAGGGAACCATATACTTCATCCGTAGATACTTGCATGAATTTCTTACCTTCTTTAAAACCACCTTGAGTTTTCCATGAATTTTTAGCTACATTTAACAGATTTACTGTACCTAAAACGTTTGTTTTTACAAATATTGCTGGTTCTTTTATACTTCTATCTACATGTGATTCTGCTGCAAAATTCACAACATAATCAATATCATTTTCTTTAAATAATTTTTCTACTAACTCTTTGTCACATATATCCCCTTGAACAAAGGAATAGTTTTCATTATTTTCTACACCTTGTAAATTTTCTAAATTTCCTGCATACGTTAATTTATCTAAGTTTATAATTTTTATATTCGAATATTTATCTAACATATAATGAACAAAATTTGCACCTATAAATCCAGCTCCACCTGTTACTAAATAAGTTTTCATGATTATTTCACTCCTCATAAGCAATTTGCATTAAATATTTACCATATTCTGTCTTCACTAACGGTTCTGCTAATTTCAAAATTTGCTCTCGATCTATAAATCCTTTTCTATAAGCTATCTCTTCTATACAAGCTACATATAATCCTTGTCTAGTTTGAATAGCGTAAACAAAGTTAGCCGCATCCAGGAGTCCTCTATGAGTTCCTGTATCTAGCCATGCCATCCCTCTTCCAAAGAGCTCAACTTTCAACTTTCCTCGACTTAAATATTCATTATTCACTGCTGTAATTTCTATTTCGCCTCTAACCGAAGGCTTAACATTTTTGGCTATATCTATTACATCGTTATCGTAGAAATATAGGCCTGGAACCGCATAGTTTGATTTTGGATTTTTAGGCTTTTCCTCTATAGATACTACGTTATTATCTTTATCAAATTCAACAACACCAAATTCATTAGGATTACTTACATGGTAGCCAAATATAGTTGCTCCTTCTCTTTGTGATGCCCTCATTAATCTTTCAGTAAACCCGTAACCATGAAAAATATTATCTCCAAGTACTAATGCTACCTTATCATTCCCTATGAAACTTTCTCCAATTATAAATGCATCTGCAAGCCCTCTTGGATATTCTTGAACAGCATATTGTAGTTTAAGCCCTATATCACTTCCATCACCTAGTAACTCTTCAAAAGTAACTACATCTCTTGGTGTTGTTATAATTAATATCTCTTTTATACCTGCAAGCATTAATACGGACAATGGATAATATATCATCGGCTTATCGTATATTGGCAATATTTGTTTAGAAACTACTTTTGTTACTGGATATAGTCTTGTACCAGAACCACCAGCTAAAATAACACCTTTCATGTTCTCCTCCTTAAAAATTTCATAATTACATCTATAACTATATAATATATTTTATTTTACGTAATTTCAAATAAATCATATAATAAGTTCTTAAAGTTACCTAACGATGTCCAAATCTTGCTATAAATGGTTTGATAAATAAACGAAAATAACGGTAATGTATCCTTAAACTGAAGGAGCAACAAGTAAATAATCGATTATGTAATAATATGTAATTGTTTACGACCATTTGTACAATTTACAGATAAATTCTTCTATGATATATTTAACAAATAAGTTAATAAACTACAAAATAAACGATGGCGGTGTAAAAAATGGTTAAAGAAATGTATAATAAACTCCTTTGGAATGAAAAAATTAGAATTTTTAGAGTAGGCAATAGATGGAGTCAGCTTTTAGCAGGGGAAAAATGCTTTACCAGTCCTAAGAATTACTGGGAGTGGGAAACTGGGAAACACTATCCACGAGCTGAAAACAGGAAAATAATAGCTAATGCTTTCGGACTAAAAGTTGAACATATATTCTCTGAGAACGATCAAGATTGGACGCCTTATTAAAAATAACTTGATGTTTAATTTAAAACTAATACGAATGGAGGAATAAATAATGGCAAAATATAGACAGCTTTATACAGAGTTCTGGAGCGATAGCTTTGTACTTGAACTTACTCCAGAGGAGAAATACTTCTATTTGTACCTAATATCTAATCCAAAATCAACGCAGTCTGGAATTTACGAAATTTCTCAAATAACTATTGAGACAGATTGCGGATACAACAGAGAAACTGTAGAAAAACTAATTCAAAGATTCTGTGACTACAAAAAAATCTTATATTGTGATGAAACCAAAGAGCTTATGGTTATTAATTGGATAAAATACAATGTTCCTCGAAGTATTAACACCGTAAAATGTATTCAAAAAGAATTACTAAAAGTTAAGAATAAGGCATTTGTTAAAGTACTATTTAACAAATGCCAGGAAATTGGGTTAGATGTAGATAAAATTTTTGAAAACTTTAAATTTAAGGATAGTTCTGAAAATATTTTGAAAAATACAAATATAAAAAAATCCGAAGGGGCTTGCAAGGTCCTTGTAAGTAAAAGAGAAGAAGTAATAAGTAAAAAGGAAGAAGTAATAAATAAAAAAGAAATAGAAGAAGTAATTAAAATATTCGAAGAAAATGTACCTGCTATCACTTCACTAGACTATGAAAAAATATTAGAGTTTACAAACCATGTGCCTAGCGAAGTTATTATTATGGCAATAGAAGAGGCTGTAAAATACGATGCACGGACCATTAAATATATTTCTAAAATCTTAAGCAGCTGGATAAGTCTTGGCATAACAACTTGTGATGAAGTAAAAGCATATCAAAAAAAGTGGGTAAGTAAAAATACTAGTAATCACACTCAAAACGTTAAAAAAGGTAGTTTCTGCGATTACGAACAAAGAACTTATGATTTTGATGACCTAGAAAAAAAGTTATTAGGACATATGGACAATGATTTAGAATAATGGAGTTAAATAAATTAAAGGTGGTGCACAATATGGAAAAACTTATTCAAAAGGCTAAAGCTAGAGAGTTCGGAGCTACAGAAGAAATAATAGAAAAGTTTAAATATTTCATATTCAAAGAATCTACAAGATATCACATCCCAAGCTATGATACATCAGATCTAGTACAACACGGGTATTTGTCAGTTATTAAAGCCATAGATATGTACAAGCTAGGTAGTAACAGCTTTAACGGGTATTGTATCAATGCCATAAAAATGAACTATAAAGCACTTCTAAAAGGACAGATAAAACATTTTAGAGAAGTTCCCACTATTGATATGCTAGACTTGGATCGTTCAGGTAATTATGAGTTTACCTTAGAGGATGAGGTTATAGCATACGATGAAGTGAAAAAATTGTACGTGGCGGTTGCTACACTAGATCCATTAGAGCGAGAAATAATAGAAAAATACTATATTTTGGACAAATCCCTTAGAGAAATAGCTTGTGATAGTGATAAAAGTTACCATCAATTTGCAAGACTTAAGAAAAAAGCCCTAAAAAAACTAAAGGCACTTATATAAATCCATGTATTTCAATAAATTTCGCACAAAACTTTTAAAGGACATATATACTTAATGAAAACAAAATGAAGGAAGGAGTGATTTAAATGGCAGTTGTATCAACAAAGGTAGCCAGTGCGCTAAAACTTACTATGAAGGTAGGCGTTGACAGCGCAGGTAAAGACAAATATGCAACAAAGAGATTAAGTAATCTAAAAGTTGCAGCAGTGGACGAGGACATTTTTGCTGTTGGAGAAGCTATCTCTAGTCTCAAAACTTATCCATTATTCAGACTAGACAGAGAAGATGAGGTCAACTTAGTTATGGAATAAGCGTATTTAAAGTATCCAGATCAAATAATTTAAAGGAGGAAAAGTGATATGCATAAATTAGTTATGAGATTTTTAACAGAAACAGAAGGTAAGTATTTCACGTTAACTGTAGATGATATCAAAGCTGACGGAGATGGAGTTCCAACTATTACAGAATCTGAGGTAAATGCTCTTATGGATTTAATCATCGCAAAGAACATCTTTGAATCAGCTAATGGGAACTCAATTGGCAAGAAAGATGCTAAGGTAGTTACTACTGATACTAGTATAATTGATGTAGCTTAGGAAAGTGCCCCTTAAAAGGGCACTTTTTTTAAACTGTGCTGTTACTCTATTCATGTACATATTTTTTCAGCGAATTGTAACCTTCTAAAAATTTTTGCCGCAAGCAATCAATCGTTTATCACCTTTTTTAAGTTTACTTTTATCTGTTTTAACTTTATCTATTCCAACTATAACTTTTATCTTCTTCATTATATCCCCCACCCTGTCCCTCTTATTTTTTCTATATATTAAGATTGTTGCCCAGCTTGTACTATACTAATCAGTCTATAATAAATGCTTGAATAATATTCCATATATTTAAACAGGATTATTAGATTTGAGTTTTTTAAGCCTACTTAGTATAAAAGTTTGTTAATAAAATAAAAGAATCCTTGCATATACCTTATGCAAGGATTCTCTTATTTTATACTAATACTCAGTGTTTTTTTTATGAAAAATCAACAACATAATATCTTTTATCTCACCATTAAATAATATGTATTCTGAAATCAACATACTAATGATAAACATAACCGCTTTAATTAATGGTGGGAAGGGAATTATTTTAATTATTCTATAACACAAAATATATACTATAAAATGGATTATTTCATTTCTGTGTATTTCAAGTCCCTTAAAATCCTTTGATGAATATACATACCATACAACTAATGTAACAAGTGTAGCATATGCAATTTGTACAGGATCTTTTAATACATATGCTGCAAATGCATTTAAAACAAATGCCAATGCTACCATTTTAGTGGCTACAATTAAATACTCCTTACCCCTTTTGCCGACTTTATAAAGATTTGCATACAAAACATTTGTTAAGGTAATGAATGGTATACCTACTATTAGAATTCCCAGTATTTCTAGGGATGGTACATATTTAGGTAGGTAGCCTCTTGTTATAAATTCCAATACAAAGAAACCCGCCGGTGCGTAGCTACATATTAATATGATATATTTTTTAACCTTCGAGACGACCTTAGGGTTCCCAGTATTCTTTGCCAAATATGGATAAAATAAAATTGTAACTGAATTTATTAAAACAATAAATAAGCTTAACATTGAAACCGCAAAGGAATAATCGGCGAAATCATCAACTGTAAATTTTATTTTTACAAACCACCTATCCATAGTAACAAATAGAAGGCTTACTGCGTTTGCTATCATTATAGTAAAACCCATTGTTGTTATAGATTTCACTTCTGAAAATTTGATTTTTTCTGTCTTTTTAGTAGACAAGACAATTAGCGTTCCACAAGTAATAGCTATAACCATATATCCAATAACTTGAACTCTCATAAACGCAAGTGGGGATTTTATTATTAATACCACTGTAAGAATCGAAGCTAGATTTAGTACATTAACAGCTATTCTAATTACCATGTATTTATTAAACTCACCTGTAGCCCTATATAAAAGAGATACAAATAACACAACCTGAAACGGTAGTATGTAGATAACAAAATATTTGAATATCATATCTTTTACAACAAACATTGAAATAGCAAATAACACGACTTCTGCAATCATTACCATCTTTAGCAGAGTATAGAAATAGCCTTTTATTTTCTCTTTTTTTATGTCTGTTATATTTTTTCCACCTAATATTAAATACAATCCGTCTGAAAATCCAAAATGAAACATCCCTGCATATGAAATATACAAGGTAAATGTCTTTAAATAAGCATATGATGGTTTATCAAAAATTTTAGGTAGCAAAAGTCCACCTAACACACCAATTAATAACCCTAAAAAATCTACAAATATTACTCTAAGTGCTTTTTTTATATTCATTTAAATTCCTCTTTGCTTTAAAATTTGAAATTCATAATATGTTTCCCAAGCCTCTTGCTTTCTGCTTCTGCCTCGAATACTCTATAATAATCTTTAATTCCATAGATAGGTTCTGCATCTATAATTAGTTTCGAAATATCTGACCTAAAATCCGTTTTTTTAAGTAACCTTGCTGCAACCTTAAAATCTTCTACGTTGCTCCTTGTAACTCCATAAATTGCTAGTCCCTTTTCTAATATCTTGCGGGTATTAATTTCTACAGGATTTTCTGATACTCCTGCTAAAACTAATTTAGACCCTGGGATTACAGTGCTCAAAATTTGTTCAATTCCACCTTGTGCCGCTATGCCACCAATACATTCAAAAGCAACATTAATGCTTTTCTTTTTAATGCTTGGATCACTGGATAGGAGTGTTTCTACCCCTTCAAACATATCTAGTTTCTCACTATTATGTCCTATCACTATAATAGGCCCATTATGCAATTGTTTGAGTACACAGCATAATATATACCCTAGTATCCCGTCGCCCCAAATACCTACAACATCTTCATCTTTTAATACTATTCTACGGATTGCTGTATTCGCCACAGAAATAAGTTCTGAAAACACTGCGATATTAGAGTCAATACTATTTTCTATCTTAACAAGATTGCGGGCTGGATATGCAATATAATCCTTAGAGTATCCATTATAAGTACTTGATGCAAATAGCGCCTTAGGTGAATAGTTTTCTCCTAGTCTTTTATTTGCGCGCAAAGCTTGTTCACTCTCGTCTTGATTCTGGGCTAAAGGCATAATATTTGGCACTAGGGCAACTTTATCTCCCTTTTCAAAAGTATTGGAAGGATCTTTAACTATTGTTCCTATAGCCTCATGTATTAGGTTTATTGGATATTTAAGATCAAGTGTTCGAGCGTCTCTAGTACCTAGATAATATCTTAAATCAGCTTTACACACAGCTGCTGTATCAATCTTTACTACTGCATCTCCTACATTTACTTCTAAGTCTTCTATGTAAACTTCAAATCTCTTAGATTGAACTATTTTAAAACCTCTAGTTAACATTATATTCTCTCCAATTTACTCATTTTAATTATTGATTTCAATAGAAGTAAATCTTCCATTGTAGTAATTTTAAAATTCAATTTGTCTCCTGCCACTAGATGAACTTTTTCTCCATAATTAAGTACTAATCTACAGTCATCAGTAGAATCTTGAAGTTTCGATTTAGCTGCACTTTTATGAGCATCATATATAGTTGAGTATTTAAAGCTTTGAGGAGTTTGCCCTATGTACAATTCTTTCCTCACAGGTATTGAAGATATAGTGTTATCGTCAACACTTTGAATTATAGTATCAGACGTAGGAATAACAGTATCTACTGCACCATATTCCTTGGCTCCTTCAATGTTTCCAACTATTATCCTATGGGAAATTAATGGTCTTGCAGCATCATGAATAACTACAATATCGTCAGGTTTTACATCTTCCTCAATTGCCCTTAGACCATTTAAAACGGATTCCTGTCTTGTTTCTCCACCGTCAACTATCCATCTTACTTTATTAAGTTCAAACTTTCTAGTCCAAATCTTTATATCTTCATGCCATTCTTTAAGGCAAACCACAGCTATTGCATCTATTTGCTCATGTATATCAAATGCTTCAATAGTGTGTACAACTATTGGTTTACCATATATATCAATAAATTGCTTAGGTTGATCAACTATACCCATTCTAGTACCTTTTCCACCTGCAAGTATAATAGCAATATTCATTAATATCTACCTCCTATTTTTCATCTACAAAACCTAATATTAAATCCCAGATCCTTTGACAGCTATTCCCATCTAAGTACTGATAGAAGTTTTTTTGTGAAGCTTTTCTAATATCTATATATTTGTCATCATTGTAAGTATCTTTCATATAATTTATTAAATCATCTATGCACGCGAGTTTAGGACCCGGTGTATCTAAGTTATTGGTAAAATCTATAGCTAATCCTCGCACTTCATCATACTGTAGCTTATCATATGGTAAGAAACAAATTGGTCTGTTTAGTGATAAGTAGTCTACATAAATTGAGCTATAATCAGTGAGCAGCATATCAGTTACCGCAAGGATACTTTGAGTGGACATTTGTTCATCAAAATCTATGGTTACAATGTTCTTCATATCATCAAAAACTTTATCCTCTATTAATCTCTCAAAATAGTGAGGACGGTAAATCATTTTAAAGTTATTCTCTCCCATAAACTTATCAAGTTTCATCCAGTCTTCTGAAGTAAAAGGGAATTCCTTATCTATTTTGTATCCTCTCCAAGTTGGACAAAACAATAGAATTTTTTTATCTTTACTATTATATTTGATATCAAATTTTTCTCTACAGGCAGAAATACCTTCTGCGTCAAATAGCATATCATTCCTTGGTAATCCAAGGGGCATATAATTTGGGTAAGGGCTTTTATCAAGTTCAGGAGATCTTAAAAAATACGTGCTGTCTCTTTCCGAAAGCGTTACTACATTTTTTATGTTAGTTCTGATACCCTTATACATATCCATATCTTTTTTATTACCCAGTTCATTTTTCCCTGGAGATTTTTTGGTTCCATACCCATGACTCATATAAACGCCATTACGAGCCTTAGAAAAAACGCTACTTGTATAATCAGAAACAACAACAGAATAATTCTTTAACATTTGACTTGCTCTTATAAGATAGTGTAGAATTTTCACGTTTCTATACTTATAAAAACTACTATATTCAACTATAATATCAGGTCGATTTTTTTTAATATTCTTTTCATAATAATTATATAGTGCTTTTATATTATCCTCAGTTTTAGATGTTAATAAAATTCTGTTTTTCATAATTTCCTCCTTGAAAACAAATGATAATGTAAACTAAGTTTAAATTAACTATATTGTATATTATATACCAAGTGCAACTTTTCTTAAATAAGAAATGTTATTTTGAGCTAAAAACTATTTTATATATTTCAATGGTCTTTATCGACAACTCGGCTGCCCTTGCGTGGCCTTGGCTGACCTCGTACAGAATTTAAGTCATAGTAAGAATTGAGTTAAATTTAGTTATAATTATAAAGGCCACTAATATAATAAGCTGGTGTTCAAAGATTAACAGAGCTAGACATATTAATTTTATATTCTTGCAAATGTATTTGTATAGAGTTGTTTTTATAATTAACAAACATTTATTTGTATATGTCCTTTACACTAAACAAACTCTTGGTATATAATTACATTATTAGGAGGTCTTTATATGAATATAGCTTATATAAAAACATCAACTACTCAGCAGAACAAAAGCAGCCAACTAGAATGCTTAACGAAATATGATATAGATAATTGGTTTAGTGAAAAGGTTAGTGCTAAAGGTACAAATAGACCGGAATTAAAAAGAATGATAGAATTTGCTAGAAAGGACGATACAATATATATCCATAGCCTTGATAGGTTAGCAAGAAGTACAAAGGATCTGTTAAATATAGTCGAGCAGCTACAATCAAAAGGAATACACCTAGTAAGCAGCAAAGAGAATATCGACACTAACACAGCCACCGGAAAATTAATGTTAACTATGATTAATGCTATTAATACTTTTGAAAGAGCAAATATGTTACAACGTCAACGTGAGGGGATAGCAATAGCAAAAGCGAATGGAGTATATAAGGGTAGAAAGGCTATACGTTATCCAAATAACTGGTTTGAAATATATAGCCAGTATAGGACAAGGGTACTAACAGGAACAAAAGCTATGAATCTGTTAGGACTTAAAAGGAACACATTCTACAAATTATTAAAAAAATATGAAGAGGGCTAATACGTATTAGTACAAACCGGACATATTAACTTTATAATTAAACGATATGTTATTTTATGGATATTAGTAAGTTGATTTGCTTAAACGCTGTTATATCAGTGCTTATTGGGTTTTGATTTCCCTGTAAATATAATATATCTTTTCATGTTCTGAGTAGTAGAGGAAAACTCTTCTACTAAATCCGCATCAGATGGTCCATCTTCGCCTAGCTCGCCGCATCCCCATTTACTAGGTGGCTTACACAACCCCTGAATCAACCTTTTGCCTTGCATTAATGTAAATGTTAAGGTCTTCTATAATATATTCTCTTCCAGTGGTATGCAAAGCTTCATAGCTCGCATTAATGTAATCGAAAACACGATATCTATTAAAAAACTCTAAAACTTCCTTGCCTTTCAGACCTTTTTCATTTTTATAGTTTTCTATACAATATACTAAAAAATCTAATTTTTCTTCCATTTTTATGCCTCCTCTGGGAAAACAATTGTCCCTGTTTTTGTTTCTTCAATATAGAGACTATAAAGAGTAGGCACACTTAAATGCCAGACTTTCATCTCCTCTTGCTCTAGCTTTTCATAGAGCTTTGATGAGTAAAGGCTATTTAATGCATCTTTATCAGAAATATTCATCTCTTTTGCAACCATTTGTACCAAGCGAGAGACAATCACTTGTAGAATAACTTGAAATTCTTTTTCAACAACAACATTACTACCATGGTATACAATCATACGCATCCTCCTGTAACCTTTTGTATTAATATATTTTCCTTTTTTAACTCAGCAAGCATATTTTGAAAATGTTTCCTCTTTTTAATCTTCTTTTCTGTCTCATCAATTTTCTTTTCATCTCTTCCAAGATAATCAGTAACAGTCTTTTTACCGTCTCTATATTTCAAGTAGTAATATTCATGATTACTTACTTTCTTTATAACAATTGTTCCTTTAGGAAGTTCATTAATCTTAGTTTCATATTCTTGTTGCATTAAAATGTTTCTTTGGATTCCTCTAAAATAATATCTCGCAATAAACTCAAAGCAACTACCTCCCTTATTATCATTATACCCCACAATAATAATATTAACAATATTTTGTGGGGTAATAATAACTAGGAGCTTTAAAATTTTTGTGTACAGCTCCCACTTAACGACGAAAAAACTACTGGAATTATAAATTTCAGTAGTTGCAATCCCATGGCTTCCGCCAAGTTTTTTTGTTTCTATTTTTCTTAATTTTTCTATTTCTACCAGCCTAAAGTTCATGGTCTCTAATTTCAACACCATTTGGGTTACCCCTAGGGATCCTTGCGAAACCTTAGCTGAGCTTGCTTCTAAACTCTGTTGCTATTTTACAACTCTGCTTTCAGAAATCACATTGCCTATCTTATTGATTGTTCCTTCTGTATGTGCAACTTTATAAATAATATTATCAATCTCCGCTTTATGTGTAGTATTACTATGTTCAATAGCCTTTACAACAGAAAATATTTCATCCTGCCTTATTTGCATATTCTTTTGGCTTTCTGATATAGTATCTAATTTTCCCATTAACATTTCAAACATTTTCTTTGTTTCATTTTCCATTCTAAATCACCACCACTATTTTGATTTTTATGTAGGTTAATTATAACATCTTCATTCTTCCTTATCAACCTATAATAATTTATCTCTTGCCAATATAGCTACGTATTAAATAAGTCTTTCTTATACCTTATTCTACTCTTTCTAACTATATCACAATGATTTCCACTTTATAATACAATACTTTTTAACCATTAAAATGATGTCTTGAAAAATGTACTTCACGACAAAAAAAACACCAAAATTATATATTTCTATAAATTTCAGTAGTTCCCCTTCATGGCTATCGCCAAGTTTTTTTGCTTCTACTTTTTTTTATTTTTCTATTTCTACCAGCCTAAAGTTCATACTCTCTAATTTAGACACCATTCGGGTCACCCCCAGGGGTCCTTGCGAGGCCTTGGCTGAGCTTGCTAATCTTGGCGCTCTGCCTGTCACCCTAATTTAATGCTTGCTACTTGCTATAACATTTAAAATACTATTAATTGCATAAAGCGGAAGATTTGTTAGCCACTCCTCTTTTCTATAATCGGACATTGATGTGCGAATTGCGTCCTTTGGATTATACCTTAAACAGTAGCTTTTCAAGCTTTTGGCTTGGAGATTTTCAGCAGCCTTCACCTCAAGCGGAATAATATTCATGCCACTCTGAAAAACAAAATCAACTTCACCATTTGACTTTTCAGCAGTCCAATAGAAAGGTGTTATATCCTTATTTGTTATTAATTGCTGAAGTACAAATTGCTCTGTTAGTGCTCCCTTAAACTCTTCAAAAATACTGTTACCCTCTAATAATGATTTTATATCCAGTCCGCTCATAGCTGACAATAGGCCTACATCTAAAATATACAGCTTAAATGCATTAAAATCCTGATACGCCATAAGTGGCATATCTGGCTTTGTTATCCGACTTACTTTGTAAATCAAGCCACAGTCCAGTAACCATTGCATCGAAAGTTCAAACTCCTTTGCTCTTGCTCCCTGACGAACAAGACCATATACAAATTTTCGATTTTCCTTTGCAAGTTGGGCTGGAATGGATGCCCAAAGCATACGTATCCTTGGTACCGATTCATTTGGAGCATGCTTAGAGAAATCTTGTTCATACGCCATTAGTAAACGTTTTTGCACTTCACGCACGGTTGTATAATCCTGTGTCTCAATAAAGTTGCTGACAACCTCAGGCATTCCACCAATATAATAATATTGCTTTAAAAGGTCAATGTATTTGCCTTTAAAACTTGTAATAAGCTCAAAATCTTTAGTTTGTAACAGACTTGCTAAATTTTCATTACCAGTGGCATTTAAAAATTCTATGAAGTTAAGCGGATACAAGTCCATAAAATCAACCTTACCTACAGGAAATGATGTACCAGGATGGAGCGCTACACCAAGTAATGAGCCAGCTGCAATTATATGATACTGTGGTGCATTTTCACAGAAATATTTTAATGAAGTTAATGCTCGAGGCACCTCTTGTACTTCATCAAAAATGATTAGGGTATTATTGCATTCTATTTTAACTCCTGATTCTATTTGCAGAGCTATTATTATTCGCGATATATCAAAATTACCACTGAACAAGCTTTCCATTCGTTCATTGTTATCAAAATTTATGTATGCAAGCTTTTCATAACGCGTTTTTCCAAACTCCTTCATAATCCATGTTTTTCCTACCTGTCTTGCTCCACGAATTATCAAAGGCTTTCTATGTTTTCCATCCTTCCAGTTATTTAAATATTTAATGGCTTCCCTTATCATAAAAAACACCTCCAACTCTATTATAATCAAATTATAACATACTATTTGCAAAAGTCAATCGACTTTATGTATTAAAATTCATTTATACATCTCACTTATGAAGTTCAGTACAAATTTCACTGTTTTATAATATCTCCTCCACATCACTCTTCTTAATATATTATAACCTCTTTTATTACCTTATGCATTATTTATCCAACAACGTTAATTAATATTCTATAAACGTCGTTAAATCAGCCTTTAACAACGAAAAAACCACCGAAATTATATATTTCTATAAATTTCAGTAGTTCCCATTCATGGCTATCTCCAAGTTTTTTTGTTTCTACTCTTCTTAAAGTTCATGGTCTCTAATTTCGACACCATTCGGGTTACCCCCAGGGGTCCTTGCGAGGCCTTGGCTGAGCTTGCTATGGATCATCTGAAGCCTGTGCTCCTGCTACGCGGAACAGCTGATATCCAGGATGAACAGTATAATCTGTAATTGGGAACGCCGGTCCAAAGCTTACTTGTGGCTGAACATCTTTATTCATATCTTTATTAAAGAGAACATTAACCTTCACTGTTTCTGCTCCTACCTTAGTAGCCTTCTCTTCTAAGGCAGTAGATACATATATATCTGTTACAAAAGGATATGCACTCTCTGGGGCTTGTGTTAAAATCGGCTTATAAATAACCTCCTTCTTCTATGTTCTTTGATTTTCTCTTGATACCTCACTCATTCTTAGTATTTCATTATGTTAAAAAGAAACGATTTAGATAAATTTATGATTTTTGTAAAGAAATGGGCATAGGTAGGTAAGTTTAACAGACTGACTGTCTATTGTTAAAATATGGTTACTTTGGGTATCCGCAATTACTCTGGTAACTTACCCTTCTATGTCTCACAGGATCTATGTCCTCAATTCCTTCGTTCCGTTTATCCAAGAGGCGGATGTCAGTACATGCTCGTATACCGGGTCTATGCCCTTATGGAGGAAATAAACACTGACTAATCCAAGTTTCTTTTTTTCAAAGATCAACACTAAATTTTATGAGTTATTATTGTTTTCCACACTTTATAACTTAAGAATAAGCTTTTGATTAGCTGTGGATAAGTTTACGATAAGTCTTAATTCTGTTGTATTGTGGATAAGTTTACTAAACAGCTTCCTTTAATTGTAGATTTGATATATCTAGTATTAGTTTTTGTGGATTATATTCAACCTGTTTTATCATAATTGTGTATAGAATCCTTATTAGCTTACAACATAGTAATATCAACGATTGCTTCTTCTTCAACGGGTTGTCTTTTCTGTTTTTATAGTGTTCATGTAGCATCTTAAACTCTAAGTTTTTAGCAACTAAGGGCATCATTACCCGGAATAGCAGTGCTCGTAGTCTTGACCGACCTCTTTTACTTATTCTTGTTTTACCTTTATGCTTACCTGAACTATTCTCAATTAAATTTAATCCTGCAAGTTTTTGTATTTGACTTGGATGTGTAAATCTTTTAATATCACCAACCTCTGCGATGAATCCAGCAGCAGTAATTATGCCTACACCTTTAATAGTTATTATTTCCTTGGCCCCTGGTATTTGTAGTGCCAATTCTTCAATTTCTAACTCTAAGAGATTAAGTTGTCTACTATATAAATCATATTGTTCTAAATTAACTATAAGATCTTTTTCAGCCATCCTAAGACCTTCCTTTATTCCAATAGAAATCTTAGCTGCCTCTATAAGCCTTACAGCCCTTTGATTGCCTACGGCACGTTTAACTTCTTTTCTCCATGCAAGAATTATTTGTTGAACACCTGTTGATAAAACTTTTTCTGGTGTTGGAAATTCCTTTAAAGTTATCAATGCTGCTTTACCTTCCCAATCAACAAAAACATCATTAAACTCTGGAAAATATTTATCAAGCCATTGTGTCACCTTGTTTTTTATTTTGCTGAGATTTTTCCCAAGTCCTTCTCTCATATCCATAGCTACTCTCAATTCACTGTATATCCCTTCGGGAATATAAGGTTCAAAATATCTACCCTCAATCACTAACTTAGCAATTGTTTTAGGATCTTTAATGTCATTCTTAGTTTGAGAATTATCATCAAGTTCTTTGCTTCGTTTAACATGAAATGGATTTACAAGAACTAGCTTCACTCCTAAATCCTTTAGAAAGTGGCCTAGATTAAACCAATAATGGCCGGTAGGCTCCATTCCAACAACTATATTATTTTTTTGCTTCTGACTGGCCAATGATTTCATCCAATCCTCAAATATCCTAAAACCTTCAGCTGTATTTTCAAAGAATCTTACTTTTCCTAGTTCAATACCTCTGTAGTCAAATGCCCTCGCATACTGAACATTCTTTGCAATATGGATTCCTATGACTAAAGTTCTTTCTGTTATTGACATAATCTTTTCATTTTGTGTATAATTC
>NZ_JAENWM010000070.1 GCF_016650035.1 Clostridium sp. | reverse complement strand
ATCTTCAGCTGTGGATCTCAAAATAAAACCTCCCATCGACTACTTTATCAAAGTATATCAAACAGGAGGTTAATTTACATTACGGTGTTTGTTCCATCGCTTACAATTAAAAGAAGAAAAAAGTATATATTACTAATGCCAAGCAAACGCATTTTTAGTAATATATACTTTCACACTCTACTAAAATCAGTTGAGAATTTAAAATATTTAATTAATATCTTGTAATACCATCTTTTGTAACAATACCTTTAATTAAAGGCTTAGCTTTTATTTCTTCTTTTACTATTTCATATGCCTCTAATATCATTTTTTGAGATACTTTTTGTTTGCCTCCATCACTGGCATAAATAGTTGCAATAGCCTCATCTTTCTTTACAAAATCTCCAATTTTCTTATGGAGAACAATCCCCACTGACAAATCTATTACACTTTCTTTAGTTTCACGTCCAGCACCTAAAACTAGTGCTGCTCTTCCTATGTCATCAGCTTTTATTCCTTTTACATAACCAACCTTATTTGATATAACTTTCTCTACAATAGCTGGCAATGGAAATAACGTTGGATCATCTACATAAGCTGGATTTCCGCCTTGTGCTACTACAAGTTCTCTTAATTTTTGGAGACCTTTTCCTGATTTTATAATATCTTTAAGTATTTCCCTTGCCTCTTTACTATTCTTTGCTTTTTCCCCCAGTACAAGCATATGAGCTCCGAGTGTTAAGCAAAGTTCTGTGAGGTCTTCCGGTCCTTCTCCTTTTAATGTATCTATAGCTTCTTTTACTTCTAGTGCATTACCAATTGCAAAACCTAAGGGTTGGTCCATATCAGTTATCACACCAATAGTATTTCTCCCCACATTGTTTCCTATATCAACCATTTCTCTAGCAAGTTCAAAAGAATCATCTTGATTTTTCATAAATGCACCACTACCTGTTTTTACATCAAGCACTATAGCATCTGCTCCAGAAGCTATTTTTTTACTCATTATGCTTCCTGCAATTAAAGACATATTATCAACAGTTGCAGTAACATCACGAAGTGCGTATAGCTTTTTATCTGCTGGTGCTAAATCAGCGGTTTGACCACCTATTGCGATTTTAACATCATTTACGTTTTGCATAAACTTTTCAATTGTCATGGTAGTTGAGAAACCATCAAATGATTCTAATTTATCAATGGTTCCACCAGTATGTCCAAGTCCTCTTCCTGACATTTTAGCAACAGGTACTCCTGCTGCTGCAACGATAGGCCCAAGTATAAGTGTAGTTGTATCCCCTACACCACCAGTACTATGTTTATCAACTTTAATACCCTCAATAGCAGATAAATCAATTATTTCACCACTATTAACCATTGCCATTGTTAAATTCGTTGTTTCACTCTTATTCATCTTTTGGAAGTAAATAGCCATAAGTAACGCCGATACTTGATAATCAGGAATAGCACCACTTGTATATCCCTCTATAAAAAAATCAATTTCTTCTTTAGTAAGCTCTCTGCCATCTCTTTTTTTCATTATTAGATCGTACATTCTCATATTATCTCACCTCTAATTTTTTTATTTATTTACTAATTAATAAGTAGAATCTGAATCTTTAGTTCCACTAACTATTGCAATAGAACTACTAGCTCCAATTCTACTAGCGCCAGCTTCAATCACAGCTTTTGCATCTTCAGCCGTTCTTACTGCCCCTGCTGCTTTAACTCCCATGTTAGGTCCTACAGTTTCCCTCATTAATTTTATATCATGAACTGTAGCTCCACCTGTTGAGAATCCTGTTGAAGTTTTTACAAAATCTGCGTTAGCTTCTTTACATATTACGCATACTTTGACTTTCTCTTCGTCAGTTAAAAGACATGTTTCTAGTATCACTTTAACTAATGCTCTCCCTTTTGAAGCTTCAACTACTGCTTTGATATCTTCTTTTACTACATCATACTTGTTTGATTTTATAGCACCAACATTAACTACCATATCTATTTCCTGAGCTCCATTTTCAATAGCTTGTTTTGCTTCAAATGCTTTTACTTCTTTAGTCGTAGCCCCTAGTGGAAATCCAACAACTATACATGTTTTTACATTAGATCCTTTTAACTCTTTACTTACAAGAGCTGTATAATATGCATTAGCGCATACAGAAGCGAATCCGTATTCTTTAGCTTCCCTGCAAATTTTTATAATTTCTTCCTCACTTGCCTGCTGTTTTAATAGTGTATGGTCAATATATTGCTCAATTTTCATAATTAATCCACCCTTTTTATTTATTTTTTTCTATATACTTTTCTGATCCGCTTAACATAAGCTCTGGCAAAATAGTTATTCTTTTAATCTCCCTAGGCTCCACACTTTTTAAACTTTCTAGTAGCATCTTCATACCAATTCTACCAAGTTCGATAGATGGACCATTAATAAAACTAATGTTCATTCCTATTATATTTAATGCCTCAACCCTATCAAATCCAATAATGGCCATATCCTTTGGTATATCTAACTTTTCTTCATAAAAAGCTTTTATGCAGCCAAGCATCATAGTATTACTACTTACAAAAATAGCAGTGGGTCTGTTATCCATTTTCAATATTTCTTTTGTTATTTCATAAGTAGTCTCATGTGAATAATCACCATAAAATATATATTTATCTTCTATAGGAATATTATTAGCTTGTAGGGCCTTTTTATACCCTATTAGTCTCTCTACTGCAGGTCTAGACTTCATAGCTCCTGTAATCATAGCTATTTTTCTGTGTCCCGCTTCTATCAAAGCAGATGTTCCATCATAAGCACCTTGTATGTGATCGATAAAAACTCCACTAAAGTCAAGATACTCAACATGACCATCAATTAATATTATTGGAATTCCTAATTTTTTAAGAGATTTTAAATTTTCACTATTATTTAAATTCTTGTAGAAAGTTGGAGTTATTATAAGTCCTTGAATCCTTTGTTCCCTCAGAGCATTAATAGCTTTTAGTTCCTTATCTTTATCCTCATCAGTGCCGCAAAGAATTATATTTAAATTATGCAGATCAGCAATCTCAGTAATACCTTTAATTATATCTCCAAAAAATAAATTGTTTATATCTGGAACTATAACCCCAATGGTATTTGTTTTACTAGTAGAGAGGCTTCTAGCTATAGCACTTGGTGTATAATTAAGCTCTTTAATAACATTTAAAACCTTTTCTCTTGTTTCATCTTTTACATATCCTGAAGTGTTTAAAACTCTTGATACTGTTGCATGAGATACTCCCACCTTTTTAGCAATATCACTTATTGTAACCGTCATTTTAGGCCTCCTCACATTTAGGAAAACGCTTACAGAATTCCGAATAACTAACGAGCATAATTAATTTTCTTAAATATGTTACCGCTTTCATATTTAGTATACTGCAAGGTTATGTAAATTTCAATAGAATTTACTTTTATTTTTAGTGTTATACTTGAAATTATAAAATATTAGTGTTATGCTGAACACAGTTCATAAAAGAGGTGACAATATGCCCAAAGTTATCGAAAACTTAAGAGAAACTATAATTTTAGAAGCTAAAAATATTCTCTTAACTCAAAGCTTTAAAGAATTAAGCATAAGGGAACTTGCCAAAAGCTGTAACATTGGCACAGGAACTTTTTATAATTATTTTTCCACTAAAGAGAAACTTGTAGTAGAGATCTTTAGGGGTGATTGGAAGAAAGTATCTAATCTAGTAGATGAGCTAAAAATTACAGAGGAACCTTGCAAAGAAAAATTCAGAAAAATATATGTATCAATGGGGATGTTTGTAGCTAACTACATACCAATATTTTATGAAATGACTATGCTTAGTGGTAATGATTACAAATGTAGAGAAACTAATAGATATGATGTTCTATACACTAAAATAAGTGAACTGTTAGACATTGAAAAAGCTAAAGGGAACGTAATTTCCACTCTTTCTTCTTATAAGCTTGCAGAACTTATTGTTTCTAACTTAATGTATCTTAACAAAAATAAGTTTATAAGTTTTGATGAGCTATATGATAGTTTGAAAATATAATAGCAGTTTTTTTATCTTATACTTTATATTAGTATAAGATATTTTTCGAAAACTATATGAACATGATTCACAAACCAGGATAAAACTTACAAAACGCAGGTCATGAGATTCTAAATATATAAAAAAAACGAAGGATGAATATTATGTTAATTTATGCAATTGTTTTTATAACCTTAGCTCTTGTCTTTTACACAATCGGTGTATGGGGTGAAAAGATTCAAGGAACGCTTAAGCCTTGGCATTTGGGTTTGTTCCTATTAGGCCTCGTATGTGATACAACTGGTACATTACTTATGGAAAGTATATCAAGTAATTCAGCTGTGGTAAACTCATCCCCCAATTTACATGGAATTACAGGTGTTATTGCTATAGTCCTAATGCTTATTCATGCTATATGGGCCGCAGTTGTTCTTACTCGGAAAAATGAATATATGATATCCAAATTCCATAAATTCAGTATAATAGTTTGGATTATTTGGTTGGTTCCTTTTATCTCTGGAGCTGCGTCCCATATGGGTAAATAAAAAATAATTTTATAAAGATAAGAGATCTATTGCATTTATAGCATTAGGTCTCTTCTCTTTTCATTATACTTTATATAGCTTAATTAGAAGGTAACATATATTTAACAATCAATTAAAGATTTATGTTGACGAACAATAATTTAAGCAGTAAAATATATTTTGTATACGAAATATATTGATGCGAAATATACTTATGCGAATTTTCGTATGATAACCTATTAGAGGAGAAGGTGAGAAATTGAGTGAAATAAGTAGTGGAATTAAAATATTTCGTTCTCTGAAACGAGTAGGTCATATGCTAAAAAGTAGTATGGGTCAGCATTTTAACGAAATGAATTTAACAGGTCCACAAGGCATGATGATGGGTATATTATCCCATGATGGAGAAATGAAAATAAGTGATTTAAGTGAAAAAATAGGATTATCAAATTCAACCGTATCTGGGATTATAGATAGACTGGAAAAGCAAGGTTTGGTTGAAAGAACTAGAAGTAATGAAGATAGAAGGGTTGTTTACGTAAATATAAGTGCTGAATTCAAAAAGAATTCCAAAACAAACTTTTGTAAAATTGAACAAACTTTTGAAGAGATAATGAAAATGGCTACTGACGAAGAAATTGACACAATATTAAAAGGTTTTGATACATTAGAGCAGTTAATGGATAAACAAAAGAACAATGAACTTCATTAACAGATTTACATACTACTATACGATTAAATAAGGAGTTGATTATACATTGTTTAAACTATCAAAATATTTAAAGCCATTTACTTACATGATTTTTCTTGCAATAATTCTATTATTTGTGCAAGCCATGGCTGATCTTTCACTGCCAGATTATATGTCTAACATTGTAAATAAAGGAATACAGCAAGGTGGTATTGAAAGTGCAGTACCAGAGGCCCTACGAAAAAGTACAATGGATAAACTTACATTATTTATTAGTGATACAGGAAAAACTGAGGTTGCAAACAATTATATATTGGTTGACAAGTCAAGTTCTGATTATAATAAATATGTTGTGGATTACAAAACCCTTGAAAAAGAGCCTATATATGTATTAAAAGATATTGATAAAACAGAAATCGATAAGCTAAATCCCATAATTGGAAAAGCATTTTTATCAGTTTCTGGTATTGAAAAAATGAAGGCTGATGCAAATGGTGGTGAAATGTCTTTTAACGGAACAAAATTACCTGCTGGCACTGATTTATTTGCATTACTCGCTAAGTTGCCTGCACAGCAACGTGCTAAAATAAGTGAAGAAATGAATAAAAGATTTACTGCTTTAGATGATAGCATGATTATTCAAGCTACTGCAGCTCCTATTAAAATGGAATATGATGCCCTTGGAATGGATACAGATAAAATCCAAAGTAGCTATATTCTAAACGTAGGTATGTATATGCTTTTATTATCCTTACTTGGTGCAGCATGTACTGTTGCGGTTGGATTCTTGGCTTCGAAAACCGCCACCGGACTTGCACGAAATTTAAGAAAAGATATCTTTACGAAGGTAGAAAGTTTCTCAAGTACAGAGTTTGACAAATTTTCTACAGCTTCACTAATAACTAGAACTACTAATGATATTACACAAATTCAGACGGTTTTAGTAATAGCCATAAGAATGGTGATTTATGCACCTATCTTGGGTATTGGTGGCATTATGAAAGCTCTTAGTAAGAGTGCATCTATGTCTTGGGTTATTGCACTGGCAGTTATAATCCTTTTGGGGTTAATTGGGAGTATTTTTGCGATTGCTCTTCCAAAGTTTAAAATTATTCAAAAACTTATTGATAGACTAAATTTAGTTACCCGTGAAAACCTTTCAGGAATGATGGTAATAAGGTCTTTCAATACTCAGAAATTTGAAGAAGGTAGATTTGACAAGGCAAATACTGACCTTACAAAAACGAATCTATTCGTAAATCGTGTAATGGTAGCATTATTCCCCGCTATGATGTTTATAATGAATGGCGTAACACTACTTATCGTTTGGGTTGGTGCACATCAAATTGCGGCTTCAAGTATGCAGGTAGGAGATATGATGGCCTTTATGCAATATGCTATGCAAATTATTTTCGCATTTATTATGATGTCCATGATGTTTATTATGATACCAAGAGCCTCTGTTTCTGCACAGAGAATTTACGAAGTTTTGAAAATAGAACCTACTATTATAGATCCTATAAACCCTAAACATTTTGAGAGTAATGCTCAAGGCCTCGTGGAATTTAAAAATGTATCTTTTAAGTATCCAGGAGCCGAGGAAGATGTTCTTAAGAATATTAGTTTTAAAGCCATGCCAGGTGAAACTACTGCGTTTATAGGTTCTACCGGTGCAGGTAAGTCTACACTAATAAATTTACTCCCCCGTTTTTATGATATAACAAGAGGAGAAATCCTTATTGATGGCATAAGTATAAGCGAAGTGTCACAACATGAACTTCGCTCGCATATTGGTTATGTACCTCAGATAAGCTCTTTATTCCAAGGTACAATCGAATCAAATTTAAAATATGCAGATGAGTCTGCCACAGATGACGATATAAAAAAATCCGCTGAAATCGCACAAGCTATGGAATTTATAAATGAAAATTCAGAAGGATTCAAACGTGAAATATCCCAGGGTGGTGCAAATGTTTCAGGTGGTCAAAAACAAAGATTATCTATTGCACGTGCTCTTGTAAAGAAAGCTAAGATTTATATCTTCGATGATAGCTTCTCAGCACTAGATTTTAAAACAGATGTGCTACTTCGAAAAGCACTTAAAACACAAATTTCCTCTAGTACATTTTTAATTGTTGGGCAACGTATATCCACAATAAAAAATGCAGAGCAGATAATTGTTCTTGATAAAGGTACGATAGTTGGCACCGGTACTCATAAGGAACTTATGGAAAACTGTACTACTTATCAGGAAATTGCGCTATCACAACTTTCAAAGGAGGAATTATCATGAGTGAACACAATAAAAAAGAGACTCGTCCTCCTAAAAGGCAAGGAGGGGGCGGACATATGGGCCCCGGTTCAATGGCAGCGGGCGAAAAAGCCCGTGATTTTAAAGGCACCATGAAAAAACTGATTAAATACTTGAGCGTTTATAAACTTTCGATTATTACAGTATTAATATTTGCAATAGCTAGCTCTACATTTACTATAATAGGACCAAAGGTTTTAGGAACGGTCACAACTAAATTATTTGAAGGTGCTCTCGCTAAAATAGCTGGCACAGGCAGTATTGATTTTGATTATATAGGAAGAATCATCATTATACTTCTAGTTCTATACGTTATAAGTGCACTCTTCAGTTACATTCAGGGATTTATAATGGCAGATGTGTCTATGAAAGTAAGTTATAAATTAAGAAAAGACATCTCAGAGAAAATTAATAGTATGCCTCTTAAATACTTTGACAGTACAAATCATGGGGAGATATTATCGCGTGTTACTAACGATGTTGACACTCTCAGTCAGACTCTTAATCAAAGCTTAAGTCAAATTATTACGTCAGTTATAACTGTTGTGGGCGTACTCATTATGATGCTTACTATAAGTTGGCAATTAACTCTTGCTTCAATGATAATGATTCCTCTATCCATGGGACTTGTTATAGTTATCGTAAAAAAATCTCAAATATTCTTTAAACAGCAACAAGATTATTTAGGTAACGTAAATGGCCATGTTGAAGAAATGTATGGTGGCCACATTGTAATGAAAGCCTTTAATGGAGAAAAACAAAGTGTTGATAAATTTGACAAGATGAACAATAAGCTATTTGGAGTAGCATGGAAAGCACAATTTTTAACTAGTATAATGATGCCCCTTATGAACTTTGTAGGTAATTTAGGTTATGTGGCAGTATCAATACTCGGTGGTTACCTTGCCGCAACGGGAACTATTAAAGTTGGTGATATTCAAGCATTTATCCAATATGTGCGTCAATTTACACAGCCACTTGCACAACTTGCACAAATTTCTAATATACTTCAACAAACTGCAGCTTCAGCAGAACGTGTATTTGAATTCTTAGAGGAAGAGGATGAAGTACCTGAAACCTCTACTCCAGTAGAACACAATGACGTTAAAGGTCAAGTTGATTTCAAGGATGTTCATTTTGGATACTCTACTGATAAAATCATTATTAATAATTTCTCTGTTTCAGTGAAACCCGGACAGAAGGTTGCTATTGTTGGACCTACTGGTGCAGGTAAAACTACCATGGTTAAACTATTAATGCGTTTTTATGATATCAATGAAGGTGCAATAGAGATAGATGGTTATAATATAAATGATTTTACTCGTAATGATTTGCGTGCAATGTTTGGTATGGTTTTGCAAGATACTTGGCTATATAATGCTAGTATAATGGAAAATATACGTTACGGTCGTCTTGATGCGACGGATGATGAAGTTATAGCAGCAGCTAAGGCAGCACATGCAGATAGCTTTGTTCATACTTTACCAGACGGTTACAATATGCTGCTTAATGAAGAAGCATCAAATGTGTCTCAAGGACAAAAACAACTACTAACTATAGCGCGGGCTATCCTTGCAGATCCTAAGATCCTTATCTTGGATGAAGCAACAAGCTCTGTAGATACTCGTACAGAGGTTCAGATACAAAGGGCTATGAGTCACTTAATGGAAAATAGAACTAGCTTTATAATTGCTCACCGTTTATCAACAATTCGTGATGCCGATTTAATTCTTGTTATGGATCACGGTGATATTGTAGAACAGGGAAATCATAAAGATCTTCTTGCAAAAGGTGAATTTTATGCTGATCTTTATAATAGCCAATTTGATGTGGTTGAGGCTAGCTAAATAATAATTTTAAAAAAGACTATGCAACTAAAAGTTGATTTCTGTATTGTGAACTATAACCCATAAATTAGACAGTTTTTAAAAAAATGACCTATGCTACTTGAAAATGAGTTCTGTATTGAGCAGGGCTCATTTTATTTAATCCCCACTGGTATCTATCGTTATTAACAGTAGCAAAGATAATCTTCTTCTATCAAAAAACAAAAATATTAAAGCAACAGCTTATATACTTACAAGGAAAAGTTTATGACAAAGGTTAGCCTCCATAGTTTAATGGAGGAATTTTGCATTGTTATGTTACCTTCTGAAATTAGTAGAAAACACTTATTATTGTTAATATAAATTTGAGTTGCAAAATATTTTCGAAGATTATATATATTACCTATAGATAACGGAAGAAATGAATTGATATATTATTTTCAAGCACATACATTTTTATATAATTATAAATTTCAACAGGAACGGTAAAGGATCTTTTCTTATTCGTCTTATCCTCTACAATATTTAACCGATATCTATCTCCGTCGCGAATTATATCATACAATCTTAAATTTAATATATCTCCAATCCTTAAACATAAATTAGCTTGAATTACTAATGCAGTTGCAATTCTATCATTACCTCGAAACTCTTTATCTCCATTATTAAATCCTTGCTTCATAACCTCTATTATATTTTTATATTGCTCCGTTGTTAATGGCACCATTTATTTACACCAACTTTCTATAATTTATTTGTTACCCATTAATATAATTAATGTATAAGTTCGCGTTTTATCAACAAAAAGTTCGCTTTTCATTTAAGTTTAGTGTTGGTACTTTTCAAACGCAGTAATATAGCTAAAGTTCGCCTTTTACATTAAACACGAACTTTATAAATTCGAATAAATATTGAAGTGACAAAATAAAAAAGAAACCAAATTTTTAAGCTCCTTACTATTCTATGGATTATAATAATATTTTAAGTCTTTCATCATTAGTAAAAAATTTCAAAATTTCAGTTCTTCTTTCATTCAAGATAACATTTTTTATCTTGAATGAAGAAACTATGAATTTGTCATTTTAAGGGTAATTGTAGGTTACGATTTATAGGTATATATAAAGGATTATATTTGATATTATCGAATTAACTATATAGAAGGAAGTGATTCAAATGATTTATAAAACTGGTCAAAAGCCCGGTAAAGGCACTTATGTTTGTACTACATGTGGAGAAAAAGTTGTTTTAGATGATATTACTGATACTTTACCACCATGTCCTAAATGTCATGCTACTGAATATACAAAAGCTTAAAACACTTTAACTTGTATTGGAAAAAATATAAAGGCATACAACATAATTTTCGTTATGTTGTATGCTTTTTATTGCTGTTGGTGTGATTCAGAGAAATGTTGGCAGGTACTTATTTTTTATTCTTTAATTTCCATAACTTATAAATACTATTTCGTCTTTCAAATGCATCTGGACCACCTTCCATAATATCAACAATCTTATTTTGTATACTGGCATCATCAATACTACCGCTTATTATACCTATCTGTTTTTCATTGTAATCTGTTGAAATCACTTGCTCTGCATCCCCTAGGACTGGAATATTAGCATTGTGGGTTGCAAATATAAATTGCATATTTGGTTTTTTTAATTTTATTGTGTTAATTAATTCTTTATATATAACTTGATTATCTAAATCATCTTCCGGCTGATCAATAATAATCAAATCATTATCTTCTTGAGTCAAAATAAATAAAACTAATGCAGATGCCCGTTGACCTAAAGAATGTTTATGAAGTGGTTTGCCATGATAATTAATTTCAATTTGATTAGGAGTCTTTTGCTCCATTAATTCAGCTTGATGAGAGTCAAATATAGTCTTAATCTTATCATACTCACTATCAGTAATTACTTCTTTTAATTTTTTCCCTGCATTTAAATAAATATCTTCAAAAATCATTACAAAATCAGAAAAAATTCCTATGAGCTTTTGATATTTTGTTTCAGATATGCCAGTCCCCTTAAAACTGCTTTTAAGAATATTTTTAAATTCATCTTTATTTCCCTTAAATACAATAGATATTGAAAGTTCTTTTTGACTAAAATTAATTCTCTCTATTTCCAATTTATAAATGTTGAATTCTTTTAGCAAAAGTTCATTACGCTCTCGAATATTCTTCTTAATACTTAGTTCGAATAATTCTTTATCATTTTTCTTTTTCTTTAACTCACCAATTTGATTTGTATTTTCAATAATTGAAGCAGAATATTGAACAAAATCATCAGCTTTTAAATTAGGTTCATCTATTTGTCTTTTAATATCAGCAAATTCTTCTCTTAAATTTTTTGTATCATCTGCTAATTTTTCTTTGATTTGTTCAATCACACCTATGATGGATTTAGCATCAGAACCTTTATTAACTAAATCTGTTACTAAGCATTTGAAATCATCTATTTCTATATCGATTTGGTCAAAAGAATCTTGATTATATTCAGATTTATAATGCTTTAATTCATCCATTTTTGTCAATAGATCTTTATTTATTAGTTTTTCAAAATCAGTATATGCAGTGGTTAATTGTGTTTCTACTTTATCAATCTGGATTTTATCTGTGTTAAATGTGGTCTGCTTTTTTAGTTTTTCAGCTATCCCCTTTTCTGTAAAAATTTTTAACTTGTGTTCTAAATCAGAATTCTTATTTTTGAAATCGTCTATCTTAGATTCAATATCTTCTATGCTTCGCCAAGATAATATCGCCTCAATTAAATCAGCATCCTTATTAGATATTTCATCATCTACATCTGATAGACTATCACCTAATAGTTTGTCTAGAAGATTAAATTCATATCCTTCCTTAGTTTGTGATAAATCTTTTTGTCCAAAATAAAGTGGATTATTAATAAGAGCATTTAACGACACATTAATATCATCTCCATTACAATTCATTACACTTGGGGATTCATTTAATATACGTTTTATTATATATTCTTTTCCATACTTATCTATAAGATTTATACTAAGCATGCCCCCTGAAGATAATGTGTTTTCTATAAGTCCTTCTTTATATTTCTTATCTTCAATAATATCTAAATTTAATCCATATCTTAAAAGTTCAAGTATTGAAGATTTTCCACTGCCTCTTACGCCTATTAATGTGTTAAGTTCACTTGAAAAATAAATTGTTGTATTATCAAGTTTCCCGCCTGTTAAAGTTATTGATTTTATGTATGCATGGCCTATACTTTGTGGTTGTTTACTTAGTCTAAATTTATAATCTTGTAAAGAAAATTTAACTGCATCAAAAGAATATGCACCTAATTTAATGTAACATTTAAGTCCTTTCCCAATTTCATCAACGTTTTTGGGATCTGATCCTTCTACAAAAGCTATTTCATAGCCCATCCACTCTTTAAGTTTTTCTATGTTATCTCTAGTTCTTAATTTCTGAAAAGCTAATACTTTTTGTTGGAATTCTGGATGATTTGCTAAACTTTTAATAAGACCACCACCACACTCCTTTACAAAACCACTTGACTGTTCTATATGAGCTAAAATAATAAAGTAATCCTTATTAAACTTATTTAATGTTTTTATTGTATTAATTATATCTTCATTACATCTTGTATTTTCATTTTCTCTATTTTCTATTCCCGTAAATACTTGATTTAAAAAATTATTTATATCATCATTACCATTTATGAGCCACTCATCTTCATTGAAACATATTAATGTATGAACACCATTCTGGCCTTCTTTTACAGATAATTCTACTCCTGGAATAAGAAAGATTCCTTTTTTTTTGGCTTCACTCTTAAGACTTTTAAACTCAGATTGATTAAACTTATTGTGGTTAGTTATAAGCCCTATACTTATTTGCTCTTTTTCTAATTTTTCAATATAATCACTACAAAAACTATTTTGAGTATATTTAAACTCCTTATCTTTTTCAGTATGTAAATGAAAATCTATTCTCAAACACTCTGCACCTGATTCAAACATTGTAATTTTCCCCCCCTAAGTTTACATTTAAACTATCAGTTTACCGTATTGTTAACAAGTACTATTTTTTATAGCATAAGCCTGAAACAATTTAAAAGATCAATATAACTGACCTAGTTTAATTTCCAACATTTAGTTGCATATATTCTTCTTTCTAAAATTAAAATTCAACAAAATAACACAAATACCTTTGTATATATTTTACAAATCAAAAGATACTTACACATTATAAAAGTTCGTTTTTTATCCGAAAGGAGAACTTTGGCTATATAACTAGCTTCCATGACCTCACTATAAAATAAACGAACTTTAGGTTGATATAACACGAACTTTTAACATTTTTCATTCATTTTATCATTATTATTCTGCCTCTTAGATAAGGCAATAGTTAAAGTGATAGTATATAATCTTTGATTCCTAAAGCTATTCCATCATTATGTACTGTATCAGTCACTTTTTTTGCATAGTTTTTAACTTCATCACTAGCATTTCCCATAGCTATTCCACATCCAACTGTAGATAACATTTCTATATCATTTTTCCCATCACCAAAAGCATAACTATTTTCTATTGAAATATTTAAATAAGCTAATGCTTTTAAGATTCCTGTAGCTTTTGTATTTATTTTTGAATAAAGCTCAAAAGAGTTTTCTTTTACATTATGAATATAATCATAATTATCATTTCCTAATGATAAACAATAATCTATACCTTTTTTATCTTTGCAGAGCATTTCAATTTTATAGGTATCTACATTTTCAATATCATAGTTAATTTTTAAGTACTTTCTAGAAATACTTAAACTATCATAAAAAGAATAAAATTCTTTACAATATTCTTTCATATATGAATATACTTCTCCTTGTAACATGTATTGAATGTTAAGTTGTTCAAAATTATTAGCTATTTCCTTTATAAAATCTTTATCAAGTGGTTCTTTATAAATAAGATTATCTTTGATTTTTACTTGGGATCCATTTGTAAGAATAAAACCATCGAATCCAAAATCCAACAAAGATTCACTTAAAAATGCATAAGGTCTACCTGTTGCAATGAATGCATAATATCCATTAGTTTGCAAAATACGAATTGCTTTTTTCACTCTATGAGTAATATCTGTTAACCCATTAAAACAGTCTATTAATGTTCCATCTATGTCAAAAAACACTGCTTTTTTCATAAATTTATTCTGCCTCCTCATTGCCATTTAAATAATTTATTATCTAGAATAACAATATAATTATAATTTCTGATAAATTTCTATAGTTTCTTTTGATGGTCCTATTAATATAAAAAAACTAATTTTGTTTTCTCCAAAAGATATATATTGAACCCCTTCAACTAAAAAATTATATCCTCTACATTTACATTTTCTAAATGCGATATTAATATTAGAAATGTTTATTGAAATGTGCTTTGTTGATCCTAGTTTTCCAAGGACATTTAAAGTTTCATTAGTTTCAATTACGATATCCTTAAATCTAAGAAATGCTACCTGTTCATTTGCATCCTTATTAAAAGTTCTAAAAATCGTTTCGAATCCTAAATCTATATAAAATTTCATAGTTTTTTGTAAGTTGGTAGTTGGAATGTTTATACGTTTAATTTCTGTAGAATCTAATATTGGCATATTTATTCTCTCCCTTAATAAAATTATAAAATCACTCTGCAATTACCATTAGATATCATTTATTACTATTAGATATCATTTTAGGGTGTCTATTACGATTTGTCAATATACTTTATTGTATTATTATATTGTTATTGTTATAATGAGAACAAAAGAGAATGAATTGGAGAAGATTATGTTTATTCAGGAAAGGTATAAATATATTATAGATATACTAGAAGAAAATGGGAAAGTATTAGTTAAGGATTTAAGTCTGCAATTTAAAGTTAGTGAAAGTATGATTAGAAAAGATCTTCAAGTATTGGAAAAAAGAAAATTACTTCAACGAACTTATGGTGGTGCTATAAACATAAACCGTACTATAGTAATAGGTGAAAGTTTCTATAGCAGGGTGGAAAAAAATACTGAATCAAAAGAAATTATTGCTAATAAATCATTTAATCTAATAAAAGAGAATGATACCATTTTTTTAGATGCATCCACTATTTCCTTCACACTTGCAAAACTACTAATAAAAAGCAATAAAAATATGACTTTAATTACTAATATGTTTGAAATATCATCAATGATTGCAGTGAATTCCAATATACATTTTATTTTTATAGGTGGAGATTATAATACGGTTGTAGGTGGAAGTATTGGGTCTCATTCTATTGAGCAAATAAAACTTTATCGTTGTAATAAAGCCTTTGTAGGATGTAGTGGAGTAGATCTTAAAGATGGAAATATAAGTGTTAGTATTTCTGAAGATGCAAATACTAAAAAAACTATTATGAGTATTTCTAAAGAGACATATTTAATGGCATTAAATAAAAAATTTAATATGGATGGGATTTTTAATTTTTCAAATATAATGGATTTTAATGGCATCATTACAGAGTCCCCACCAAACAAAACTATCATTTCTGTTCTTCAACAATATGATATAAATTTAATTTAATGTCTGAAAAAAATATCAAGCAAACCCAGATCATTAGATCTGGGTTTGCTTTGTTAATCACATATTGATATTTTGAAAGTAACACAATACCAATTGTGTTACTTTCACTTTGAGCCTATAGGCTAGATGTGTATAAAACATAAAAGCTTTAGACTTTGCTGCCTTTTAGATTGGTGTATAATATTAAAAAAAATTATATTTTATCTCTTAGATTGTTTTTTGTAGTGAATGTTGGAGAAAACCTTATAGTTCTGCACTAAAGTCTATAGGTACTATTTTATCGTCTATTAGTAAATCAATAATGTTGAGTTTTAAAATACTATAATTAAATTTATAGACTCTTACAGTGGTATCCTTTTCAGCATATTCCTGATTTTTTTGTATATTGAAATTTATATCTGCCTTATTGGAATTATCAGATTTTATTTTTATATTAGAGGTAACTTCCTTTAATGGTATGTTTCTCAACAAAAGATATACTATCTTGTTTTGAGAATCATTAATTAACACCTTGTCTTTTGTCTTCAAATTAATTGTATCATATTCTAGTTTAATTTCCGACTTTAAACTAGAATATGCCACTTCTTTAAATTCAAATAAAGCATTAATGTTTGATTTTTTGTTGAAATAATTTAAAGTTGTTATTATTGCTAATCCTATAAAAATAATAAGAAAAATACTACCAATAATTTTAAATGTTCTATTGTTCATTTTTATAAAAACACTCCTTTTTAATTCAATTAAGGTCTATGTAATAATGGATGGAACCAAAGTGAAACAATAAACTACTATTGATTTATTGCAATTATTGTAAATAAAAATATAATGATAGATGTTTTAATAGACAAACAAAGTGATATACCAAAAATATAACATTTTATAGCCTGTCCCTTTTGGGTGGGCAAATCTACAGTAAATATACTACTTACTGTGTTAAAGATGATTTTAATAACTATAATGCTGGCGGTTCTTCACCATTTGGTTGCTGCATAATTGGCTGTGATATAGACTTATTATGTAGTTCTGATGAATTGTTAATAGGAATTACAACCAGTGCCGAATAAATCATTATGCAAGTCAATATTAAGCTTAGATTCTTCTTAAACTTATTTATCATTAAATTCACCTCCATTAAAAATTACTATATATAAATTATAAGCTATAATTGTAACTATTTCCAAGGATTTTTTGTGACATTTTCAAGCAATTTTCGACTTTATCCAGATTGTTCTGTTTTAAATACATAATGCTCATATAATTATATATTTTTAAAATTTGTTCATCATTTTTTGTATCTTTTAATAAATAAATTATGTGAATATATATATTCTCCAAGTTAATGTAATCATTTAAATTAGTATATACTTGAGCTAATCGGTAATTCCCTTTTATCAAATATTCTAAATCATTATATTTACTAGCCATTTCTAATCCTAATTTTATAAGTATTATTGCTTCGTCGTAAAAATTTTGCTTAATAAACACATCTGCTTTTTGTATTATAGTACGATGCAAATTATATACATCTTTATCCGTCCTAATTTTTTGTGCTAAGTTATAGTAATCAAGGCTTTTAACACAATCGTTATTTTTTAAATATATTGAACCTAAATTGCTATATATCATAGCTAGCAGAGGGTCTTGTTGGTTAGAAAACTTAGGAATCAAACCATTATATACATCCAATGCTTTATCAATATTATTTTGGGTTTCATAACAGGTACATATTAGTATATTGGCATAAATATATTCTTTAAAATTGATATCTTTATCACACATCGTTATAAATTCATTTATATAAATTAACGCATTGTCTATTTTATTAATTTTTTTTAAACACAGGCCTAAATTATAAAGTGATAATCTTTGTATTGTACTGTTACTATATGTTATTGAGTAATGATTCGCACGTTGAAAATAAAATAACGCATCATGATATTGAAGTAATTTCATTTTGCATTTCCCAAGAATGTTATATAAATCTGCGTATAATTTCTTTTTGCCAAAACTTTTAAAAATATCTAACACTGTTATATATTTTTCAAAGGCATCTCTATAATTACCAATTTCAAAATATAAATCTCCTAGTCTATGATAAGCTTTTGCACTTATATCCTCTAAGTTAAACTTAGAGGATATTTTAATAATATCCTCAATATCAGCTATATATTTTGTATTAGCGAGCTTTTCCAAACAATATTTTGATGCATCTTCAGAAGGAGTATTCAATATATAATTTGGATCTACACATAACTCAATATTTAACTTCTTAGCTCTTTTATTGAAACTCTCAGCCAATATTTTTGCATTTTTATTACTTATTCTTCTCTTTCCTGATTCCAACATACTAATAAATGGTCTTGTTATACCATCTGTAACCAATTCTTCTTGATTCAAATTCAAAATTTTTCTTATTTTTTTTATCTTTTGCCCTGTGGTTAAAAATTCCATATATATCACCCTTATCCTATAGTCCTATAGTTATATAAAAATATTATACTACATCAGCAATGATAAAAATTCATTTATGTAGTATTTCCAATTTTAAGATATTAGTTATAATAATTTTTTTGAAAACCACGGAGAAAGTTGTCGAATGAAATGTAACTATTTTATTAAAAATTATGTTACATTTTTAATAAAATATGTTATTATTGTTATAATACATTATTTTCAACTTATATAAAATACATATAAAAGAGGTGAATATATAATTTTATGTTTTTTATAACTATAATTATTAAAATTTACATGTATTAATTTCAAACAAATATTAAATTAAAAAGGAGTGTTTTCTATGAAAAAATCAGCTTCCAAAATTGTATCAATGTTAGTTTTGTCATTTTTTCTAATAATTGGTTCTACTATTAATGTTTTTGCTAGTACAAGTTCAGACTCAACTAAAACTAAAATTCCTGTTAATAATGGTATTAGTGCTGTTGTTAGCCCAGATGGTATCGGAATTCCACCTGAAACTAAAATTCAAGTAATCAACTACCACACTTCAAAATATTTTGTAGCTTATCTTACTTCATCATGGCAACACGCTAGCCAGTATGTAGTTAATACTGTAAAGACATCATCAGCAACAGGATCAGCAAGTATAACAACCGAAGGGATTTCAAAAACACAAATGCAAGTAGGTGGTTCACTTACAGTATCAAATAGTACAAGTATAGGAACATATATTCCAGCTGATTCAAGCAGATACAGTAAATTAGCTTTTCAAGCAGATAAATATGTGTGTTATGTAAAGCAAACATATACAAGCAGCCTAGGTATTGTTACTGTTTCATATGGTTATGTTTATATTCCAACTGGTAACACTTATAATGATGTTGTATATCAGTAACTAATTGCTTATTTTAATGTACAATTAAATTACGTATATAATGAAAGTGTACAAGCTAAATTATATTACTTTGAAATTCAATACTTGTGCGCTACTACTGCTATAAAACAGGCTCCCTAGATATTATCATAGAAATATAAGCGTTATTGTATGAACTTAATATGGGGATACCCAAACATATATAGAAAACTGGCACTTACTTAGTGTCAGTTTTCTAATTTTCCCCCGATTTTAGAGAAGAAAACGTTTATTAATATTAAAATAACTGTCATATATAGATTTATCTACCCTTATTAATTATAATGCAAGATTTACTATGTTAAATTCTGAAAGTAACACAATGGTAATTGAGTTACTTTCGATTTGAGGCTATAGGCTAGATGGACATATACAACAAAAGTCGTGAAATTTAATTATTTCGCGCCATATCGCTTTTGAAATATATTTTAAAGGGTTGCAGCTCTATTATATAGAATAGGATAATTAAGTAAATTTTTTGTGTCGTACTTGTATTTTATTATGCAACAAAAATTATTTATATTTTGTGAAAGGAGTTTGATTGATGAGATATACGAAAAAAATACCACCTACTGATAAAGAATTAAGCAACAAACTAATAGCTGCGAGGTGGACAAAGCTTAAAGAACCATCTAATTTAGGTATAACAACTTTACTTTCACTACCATTTATTTTTATAAATGGTGCTATTTGTACGTTTATTGCATTTTATTTATATCCTCCGTTGAAAGAACTTCTGAACAGTAAACAAGGCTTTAGCTTTTCTTTCACAGTAACCTTATTTACACTGGTATATGTTATTATATTTTTTGTATTCATGGCACTACATGAATTTCTCCATGCTTGTTTTATACCTAATGTATTAAAATCAGATAAAACATATTGGGGTATTAATATGTTTTATCTGATTTGTTTTTACTACTGAAAAAATCAAAAAAAGTAGATTTTTAATTATTTCTATTATGCCGTTGATATTGTTATCGGTTATATTCCCTTTTATTCTTAATATTTTAGGGTTGCTAAATAGTTACACTATTTTCCTCTGTTTAATAAATGCAATGGGATCATGTGTTGATTGCTTAAATATATGCTTAGTGGCAATTCAGGTTCCAAACGGTTCATATATTTTAAATAATGGTTTTGAAACATATTTCAAATAACTTTCGATTATGAGTATAATATTTAATTGAGTTAATTCGCTTTTTTCATATAGAACTAAACCGCTAAAAACGGTGGCAGACGAGTTCTAATTATGTTAATTTAGATTATAGCTTAAATAGAATAAAAAAAATAGCATCTTAAATAACTAAGATACTACTTTATTATAATGTACACTTCCTTTAAACTT
>NZ_JAENWM010000149.1 GCF_016650035.1 Clostridium sp. | reverse complement strand
GTTACATAATATAATCAAATACTAATATTAAGTAACATTCAAATTGATATTCTATATCAGAATACAAAAAATCGTTGGTAACTAAGGAAAGTGAAAGTTACACAATGTGCTTGTGTAACTTTCACTTATTCTAAAAATGTTAAAATAAATACCTTAAACTGGTATTCCATTTGCCTAACATACCTTTTGGAGGGGATAGGCAAAACTACCCAACCTGTTTTGCGCTTAAAACTTCTTCTGTAATATTGGTTATATAAATAGATATTCCTAATAATTCAATAGTATTATCACTTTTTTCTATACCCTTTTTTTTAGCATTCTTCACAGACTTTTCTGTTCTTTTTTTCAATTGATCATTTGTTAGTTTATATAAAATAAGCCTTGTTTTTAGGCTCTTTTCCTTACCTACATAAACATCCTTAATTTCATAACGGTCCCCCTCGCCCATCTGTTTCATTATGTCAGAAATATAGATTCTTTTAAAAAGACTTGATTTTTTAGGGGAGCCATTCTTATAGTACTCTATATCCTTATTCTCTATATATACTGCTATATTAGGTTTGAGTCTTGATATGTAAAAGGCGTCTCTATCTTCTATATCCAAAAAATCTTCAAAATTGAAGTATCCAAGATCTCTTAAAATAAGATCACCGGCTTTAATAGTATCTCTTATTTTGCTCCCAAAAGTATTGTCACTTCCCGAACCAGCTCCTACTTGTACATTAAGAAGGTTTCCGGATTTCAATTCATATTCTAGTTGTATTTTTACACCTGAAGGCTGAGAGCATCCACCAGATCCAGGATAAATATCTTTATAGCTTTCTGGCACTTGAAAAGCAGTAGAATCAAGTATTCTTATTCGTTTGAAATGTTTATCCCATACACTTGGTATACAAGTATTATTCGTTATTGTTTGGAGCAACAGGTTCTCAAAAATCTTCTTTAAAAATTCCACGCATCTTTCATTTAAACGTTGATCTAATGCTTGATTAGAAATAACTATCCCTATTTTCGCACTAAGTTTTGTACATAAGGTAACAAGTGTATTATTCGCAACCTCTGCATTCATAAAGCAGCATAAACAAACGAATTCCCATGCTTTAATTTTACCTTTTCTTTTCACAAAACCCGTTTCTCTCGCGACTTCTTCAAGCTCCTCTTTTGAAAAACATATTTTAATTTCAGCTGCAAAATATTTCATATCTTTATCCAATTTTAAGTTTTCTTCTATCATTTGTAAGATCCCCCCATTGATGTATTTTTATTATCTTTCAAATAATAACATTTTTACAAATGGGGGGGCTTTATTTTTATAGAATTTTCTTAGCTTGATGGCTATGTGGCTCTACCCCTAATAGTATATATTAAAATTTCTATATAATTATCGGAGTGCCCAATCAGCCTTTAATTTAATATCAGTTTCTGGTAAATATTTGTCAATAACACCATCTTTATATGCCATAACGCAGGTTGATACTTCATTACCTGTAGCAACTTCAACTAACACTGCAAGCCCAGACTGAGTTCCAAAATCAAGTCCAATGCTATATTTCTTAGCCCTCATACAAAAGCCATCCCTTATTTTCTACCGTATAATGGTCCAAAGTTTTCACATGCCCTAAAATCTGCAGCTTCTTTATCTTTTGTTCCAAAAGCACCCCAAGCTGTAGGTCTAAATATTCTGTCCTCACTTACATTGTGCATAGCAACTGGAATTCTGAGCATAGATGCTAAAGTTATTAAATCTGCTCCTATATGTCCAAAACTAATTGCACCATGATTTGCTCCCCAATTATTCATTACTGAATATACATCTGTAAATGCGTCTTTACCTGTAAGTATTGGTGCAAACCAAGTTGTTGGCCACGCTGGATCTGTACGTAAATTTAAGGTATTGTGCACATCTTCTTCAAGTTCAACAGTGTATCCTTCTGCAATTTGAAGTATTGGTCCGAGTCCATCTATTATATTAATTCTGCACATAGTTACAGGCATATTTCCTTCCGAAACAAACTTTGATGAAAAACCGCCACCTCTAAAATATCCTCTATTAGCTGGACACCAAGAAGTAGCATCTAAGCATTTCTTAACCTCTTCTTCTGATATATTAAAAAATTGCTTCATAACAGGCTTGCCATCCTTAGTTTGCTTTCCAGTAGCATCTAAGGTAGTAGACCCTGAATTTATAAGATGTATAATACCATTTGCTGCAATTCCAGTTAACTCTTTACCCGTCACTCTCTTCACAGCTTCAGGGCTCCAATAAGTTCTTACATCTGAAAATATCTGAGCAGTTCCTGTTAGTAAATGTCCTAGTAACATGGAAACTCCATTTAAAGAATCATTTTCTGTAGCAACTACAAAAGCCTCTCTTATGCCATTCCAGTCAAATGAAGAATTAAGTATTGCTTCCATGAAATCACCATTAGGAGAATGATCTGTCCATTGTCTCTGTCCTTGGAAACCTGACGCTATTGCATTATGTCCTTCCGCTTCTTCTTCAAAACCTAATTCCTTTAGTTTTGGATTCCCAATCATAAGATCTCTTGAAATAAGAGTCATCTTTACTACTGTTTCCCAATCTTTATCTAATTCTTCTCTGGTTTTTTCCATCTTGTCTGCACTGTAATAATCTTTACCTTCTTTACAGTTTTCTTTAACCCAATTCATTGCCTTTTCATATTCTTTTTTGTCATATATTTCTTCTTCTATTCTTCTTGTATATTCAGACATATCCACATATTCATTTCTCATACCTAAATATTTTTGAAAGAAATTAGGATCTACTATTGAACCAGCTATACCCATAGCTACACTACCTTGTGCTAGGTAAGACTTTCCTCTCATTAATGCAACTGAAAGTCCTGCCTTGGCAAATTGTAATAATTTTATTTTAACATCATCAGGTATTTTCGTGTTATCCTTTTCTTGAACATCTCGACCATAAATTCCAAAAGCAGGCAATCCTTTTTGATTGTGACCAGCTAGTGCTGCTGCTAAATAAACAGCCCCTGGTCTTTCTGTTGCATTAAATCCCCATATTGCTTTTGGAACAAATGGATCCATATCTATAGTTTCTGATCCATAACACCAACAGGGAGTAACACTTATAGTAACTCCAACACCTTCTTTTGCAAATTTTTCTGCACAACTTGCTGCTTCAGAAACACCACCAATTGTAGAATCTGAAATTACACATTCTACTACCTCGCCACTTGGATATCTTAAATTTTCTTTTATTAATGTCTCTAAAGACTTTGCCATATTCATAGTCTGATCTTCTAAAGATTCTCTAACCCCATTACGTCTTCCATCAATTATTGGTCTAATTCCAATTTTAGGCAAATTTTTATTTAATTTCACTAGCAATACAATTCATTCCTCCTCGTATAATGTAGTTGTAACCATTTATAATAAATCAGTCAGAATAACTACGAATGTTATCCTCAGTCCCTTACCTAATGTTCACAACCTATAATTTGATTATTATTTATCATATCTTAATTCTGATTATTGTCAATTAGCATTATTTGGATCCTTTAAACTAGTTAATCCACCATGATATAATATCTCCTGAATAGAGAAGATAGATGTTTCCCTCCTGAGAGGTAAGTGATTACCTATACTCGTAAATAAGCGTATCATTCCATCAGTAAGTTTTCTGTGTTTTAGCTGAAATTAGTGATATTGATAAATTTCTTACTCCAAAGCAACTTGTGGCTTTCTTCGGTGTTGATCTTGCTGTTAATGAATCTGGGTGTTTTTGACTATTCCCCCTTTTCGGGGTGATGGGCAAAAATACCCAAATCATATTTTAGAGGCGCTCCCTTCTATAATAAAAGAAATTCAAGAATTTGATTAATATTATTAACTTTAAATTAATGGGAATAGGAAATAGAATCTTTATAATGTATCTTTTATTACTCTCGTTGCATTTTTATAAAGTATTTTTTCTATTTCTGCTTCTGAGAAATTATTTTGCTGAAGCCCTAAAATCAATTTATTAATTTGTCCAATATTTTCTATTTCTAATCCATCACTTATACCATCAAAATCTGTTCCTATTGCTATAACGTCTATTCCACCTACATTTTTAATGTGCTTGATATGCGTTACCATTTCTTCTACTCTACTTAAAGGCTCTGTTCCTAAAAATGATTTTTCAAAATTAATTCCCATTACACCGCCTTTACCTGCAAGAATTTTTATCATTTCATCACTAAGATTTCTGCAATGAGACGTAATGCTCCTTGCATTAGAATGAGAAGCCACAAAAGGTTTAGAAGAAAGCTTAGCCACATCATAAAAACCACTATCTGAGAGATGAGAAACATCTATAATCATACCTAGGCTATTCATCTCTTTGACTACTTCACTTCCAAAGGTGGTTAAGCCCTGAAGGCTATATTGTGACTCACAGTTCGGAAAGCCAATTTCATTAGGATAATTCCAGGTGAGGGTAATAAGCCTTACTCCTAATTGATAAAAACTTCTAAGGTTATTAATATTTCCTTTTAAAACGCCTCCTTCTTCAATAGCAAGAAAAGCAGAGAGCTTTCCCTGTTCATTGTTATCTATCATATCTTTATAGTTTTTTGCTATTTTTATTTTCTCTTTATTTTTTTCTAATTCCTTAAAGAATTTATTTGTCATTTTCATGCAATACATAAAAGGATCTTCAAATTCTTTTAAATCCACATAAAGTGCAAAAAATTGTGCCAGAGAATCTGCTTGCTTTAACTTCTTTAAATCTATACAAAACTCATTTTCTGCAATTCCAAAGAGTTCTTCATTCTCCATACACCTTAAAATGGTATCACAATGCAAATCAATTACCTTCATAAAAACATTCTCCTTTTCTATAAAAATTTCTATTAAAATATTTTCAAATGTTTATTGGGTGTTTTTG
>NZ_JAENWM010000104.1 GCF_016650035.1 Clostridium sp. | reverse complement strand
TTTAGCTCCTTTTGTTTTACTCTACTATACTTATTCGACATATCTTTTAAAATTCCTTTTTGCCTTTTAGTCATATATACAAAAAAAATCGCCATCTTTAATTTGATGACGATTTTTTATATAGTTTTTCAGTGGCCTCGTCATCCTGTAGTAACATTTGTTTACGAGACTATAGCGCAATCAATTACACTATATCCAAACACTTTAAATTTGGTTGTAGATGAGACTTCAGTATTAACTCCGACGATATTGCCTATAAGTACCTCAGATAAATCAGTAACTTACTCAAGTGAAGATGTGTCTAAAGCTACAGTAAACTCCGAAGGTAAGATAACAGCAGTCAGCGAAGGAGTAGTAAAAATAACAGCAACATCTGCAAATGGTTTATTTGACACCTGCTTGGTTACAGTATACCCATTACCAGTTCCGGTAACAGCTATAAGTATATCACCAGATTCTTTACACTTACTAGTTGATGATTCACTTACATTAACTACAGATATTTTTCCGTCTAACGCAGGCAATGAATTAGTAACATGGGTTAGTTCAGATACAGCTATAGCAACAGTTAGCAGTACAGGAATAGTCAAAGCTGTAAAAGAAGGTTTTGCATTAATAACATCTACAACATCAAATGGTACACTTAGTACAGTGCCTGTTACAGTATATAAACCAGATGTAATAGCTCCAATCAATAGATATTTTTTAATAACCAAAGTAACAAAAGATGGTGTGACCTCAGTTCACTCAGTCGCAGCAGACTTGTCAGCAGGTGAAAATGTAGCAACTGCCCCTTCTTTCGATGGGTATACATTAGTTGGTGATAAGCATACAAATGTTAACTTAACAGAAGAAGTACCAGAAGTTATCATAACATTTATATATACGACAGACAAAATAGTAGAAGAACCAGTTATAGAGGAACCAGTCATAAAGGAACCAGTTATATCTAATGTAGAAGGGTATCTCAAGTTAGCTGATGGAACTCCTCTAGCTAATGTATTGATAACTTTACATTCTAATCCTAGAACAACGTTAACAGATAGTAATGGTTATTTTAGCTTCAAAGATGTAGGGCATGAAATACATGTTCTTAATATACCAGAAGATATATTAACCAGTTATCCAGGTATACTGTTAGCAGTAACAACTAAAGATGGAGTTGTATCATCTGATGGTACCTCAGGATTGACTTTTGATTTGACATTAGGTGGCGATGCGACTGTTTCGGCAACTGTAGACACCACGAAAGAAATTACATCTACAGTATACCCTCAAACAGGAAGTAGAGATACTACGGCAGTGCCTACTCTAGCAGGATTATTTCTTATAATAGTATCTTTAATTACACTCAAAAAGAAAAAGACTGCATAGCAACTATTAATACGCCTTAAGGCGTATTAATTACATAGTATTACTTAAATTAATGTATAGGAGGATTAGCATGGACACAGTAAAGAAAATAGCGATTACAGGTTTATTTTTAGGTATACTATTAGTAATATCTGTGCCAATTAGGTACGAGTATGAAAGGCGTGTACATAGGAATACTATGCAAGAACAGGAAAAAGAGTACATATCAGAAAAGTTGATAGCAGACAAGAAAGAAGTTCAGAAACTTATAGATGACAAGTTATCCATAAAAGAATCTAAGTTAGCAGTTCCAGTTATAGGTGCAATGGTAGGTAGAATAAGTATTCCTTCTATTGTTATAAATAAAAAGCCATTATCCTATCCTATATTATATGGTGCAACAGTTGATAATCTAGCTAAATCTATTAGCCAATTAGAGAATACTGCCTCTATTGACAGTATTGGCAATACAGTTTTAGGTGGGCATAATGAGGCAGATAATTCGTTTTTTGGGTTATTACCTACTTTAAGCAAGGGAAGTAAGGTTTATTTAGAGTCAATTAAAGGCAGTAAGTATTCCTTTATAGTAATTGATATGCACGTTGTAGAGCCAGATGATATGCGTGACTCTGCATCTACTAGCAATAAAATACTGACATTGTTCACATGTGTAAACAGTGGTTCACAAAGATTAATTGTTGTTTGTAAGCTAGCAGGTTAAATCAGTATATCATGCTTACAGTATAATTTTAATTATCAGAAACAATATCAAAGGGGGCAAATCTAAAACCTAACAAATGGCATAAACCAAAAGTTTGTTCAGTAAAACCGGCTGTATCTGTGTAATGTTCTTTAATCTGGAGGTCAGTTTCATGATGCAGTAAACCATCAATTACGTGTACCGCATCCCTGGTATTAGTGTTAATTACCTTCGCGTAAAATGCAGAATACTGGTCACTAATAAAACGGTATATAGTTGCTCCTTTTCCTGAACCATAATGCGGATTGTGTTCAGCATGGAGTGATGATACACCAATTTGTACACGCATACCATCACTGGATGAAGTGCTGCCTTCTCCCCAATTATAAGGTAATGATAATTTATGTAGAAAGTTTATAAGAGTAGACTGTGCTCTGCTTAAAGCATCATCATATAATCGCCACTGTGCAGTATTGGCCATCTGGTAGTAAGTTTTATTTTGGGGAGCATTTTATAAATCGATTTACTGTAATCATTTGCTTCTTCAGGAGTGTTTTTCCAAGCCTTTTTACATGTATTTCACCATTCAGAAGGCTTACCAATTCAAGAGTTTGTACATTTTCATTAACCCATTTGATACGCTGTAAGAGAGTATCTTTTCTTTCTTGAATATATTCTTCATAGTTATTACTTATAGCAAGCTTTGTACTGTTTTGTTTGATTAATGCCCATTCTTCTTTTGATACCAAGTATTCCACAAAATCCTTATGTTTTCTACTACCAACAACAGAGATATTGCCGGAACGTATGTTTTTTTTAATTCTGTAAGAATAGCCATTTCATAGTAACGGCTGTTAATGGTACCATCTTTTTCAAAAACATATTTATTCCATTTGCTTGATATAAAATCAACCGGCGCATCATTCGGAATAGTTCTCTTTTTAGCATCATTAAGTTCATTCAATAGGGTTATAGCCTCCAGCAAAGGCTCATTTGATTTACTTAGTTTTATAGTTGTTAAGATAAAATATAACAAACCCTTGAATTACAATGGTTTTAAGGACTTATTTTCTATCTTTTTAGTGAATAATATGGTGTAATTTATGTATGATGAATTTAGAGAATAAAAAACAAAGTAAAACTGAATATATTAATAAATTGGAAGAAACTTGTAAGGCGCAAGAAGATCAAATTAAAATGTTGGAAAATAAGATAGCCTGGATGCGGTGAACCTATGCACATTATGGGTAAAAAGGTGAGAAGAGAATTAAAAATAATTCCAGCTACGGCAACGGTAGTAGAACATGTTCAGTATGTATATTCATGCAGATGAAACTGTGCTTCAGGTTCTAAAAGAACCTGGTAAGAAACCACAATCTAACTCATATATGTGGTTGTATCGAACTAGTGGAGATACGCAATCACCTATAGTTTTATATGAGTATCAACCAGACAGAGCTGGCAAACGACCTAAAGATTTCCTAGAAGGTTTTAAGGGATATTTGCATACAGATGGATATTCTGCATATCATAATCTTTCAAAGCCTAGTTTGGAAGACTTTTTGGTATGGCTAAAAAGCTCCGATGCACTTCTTAAGTCAGCATTATTGAAACAGCAAAAAAAAATGGGCTAATACCAATGAATGTTATCTAAAGAAAAAAGATTAAAAATAATCAGTTAATAGCTGTCAATGTGACTAGTTATTAACCGATTATGTTATTATTATATAAGTTAGTAAATATTAGTACATTTATGTTGTAGGAAAGTATAATTTCGTGTATTATAAATATGACAATCATTAAATATATTTCCTTAGGAGGATTAAAGTGAATGTTTTTTTAGCGAGACAACCAATTCTTGATAGATACAATAGATTATTTGGATATGAACTACTATTTAGAAATAGTGAAAACAATAGGTATCAAGGTGAAGATGGTGATTCAGCAACTATTGAAGTTTTAAAAAACTGTTTTGTAAATATAGGAATTGAAAATGTGACTGGGAAGAAAAAAGCATTTATTAACTTTACTGAAAATATATTAAAATCGGATATTTTTACAGTGTTATCACCAAAATCAGTAATAATTGAAATATTAGAGGATATACAACCTACGGAGGAAATATTAGGGCTTTGTAGAAAACTTAAAGCACAAGGGTATACTATAGCTTTAGACGATTTTGTTTATTCTAGCAAATATGTAAAACTTATAGAATTTGCAGATATTATTAAAGTTGATTTTCAAATAACTAAAGGATATGAAAGAAAAAAAGTAATGGAAAAAGTTAAATCGAAAGATATAAAGTTTCTTGCAGAAAAAGTAGAAACTATGGAGGATTTCAACGAAGCTGTTGAATATGGATATTCATATTTTCAAGGCTACTATTTTAGTAAACCTTTAATAATTGTAGGAAAAAGAATATCAGAAAATAAGGCTATTTATCTTGAATTATTGAAAGAAATTAACAGCGATAGCTGTAATATAGATAGTATAGAAAGATTAATAAAAAGAGATGTATCTTTATCTTTTAAGTTTTTTAAACGAATAAATTCAGCAAATTATGGCTTCAGAAGTGAAATAAAATCAATAAATCAAGCACTAGCATTGATTGGGGAAAAAGAAGTGAAAAAATGGTTATATTTAGTAACCTTTCAAACCTTAGGCGAGGATAAACCTGAAATTATAGTTATAACTTCCTTAGCAAGAGCAAGGTTTTTAGAATTAATTTCTAGTAAAATAGGTCTAGAAATAAACTCTTTTAATGCTTATTTAATAGGGATGTTATCTATGGTAGATATACTTTTAGATAGACCTTTAAATCAAATACTTCAGGAACTCTTATTGCCAACCCAAGTAAAGGATACTTTAAATGGAGTTAATAATAATAAATATACAAAATTATTCAACTTAATTATATTGTATGAAAAAGGACAATGGGATGAGGTATCGAAAATATCAAGGCAACTTAACTTAGCAGAGAATTCTTTGCAAGATGCATACTACGAAGCAATAAATTATGCTAAGAATTAAGGATACTATAGATTACAATGGGTAAAAGTAAATATATAAAAAGATGGAAATGGTTTTAGAAAACCCCTTCCATCTTTTATTTTGGAAGGATATCCATGTCTATAGCAACATCTATAATCCTTGTGTTTTTGAGATTTTGTTCTTTAATAAAGAATATTCTAAATATAAGCCAGGCAAGCAGCGTACTACCTGCTGCAAAGATTGTTGGTAAATTTAAACTTATAGAAGTTATAAAGCCTGCAATAATTGGAGGTATAGCCTGAGCAAGTAAATTCCAATAGCTTTAGTTGGTAATAGAAGTAGGGGGAAGGTTAGCTACGGCAACGGTAGTAGAGCATGTTCAGTATGTATATTCATGCCGCGATTGTGAGAAATATAGTGATGGTACTCACATTATTAAGTCTGTAGTATCAGAGCCTGTTATAAAAGGTAGTATGGCTTCACCATCAGCTGTAGCGTATATTATGTCTTAAAAATACGTTAATGCTATGCCCTTGTATCGTCAAGAAAAGGAATTTGAAAGATTAAGCGTAGATATTCCAAGACAAACTATGGCTAATTGGGTTATAAGATGCGAGTTAAGTAATAACAGGGCTGAAAGAAGTATTAAGTCCTTTGTAATTGGTCGCAAAAATTCCTTGTTCTCCGACACTGTACATGGCGCTAAATCAAGTGCAATAATATACAGCATTATTGAAACAGCAAAAAAAAATGCCGAATGTAGATTTTAAAAATGACCTAGATTCAATTAATTCCCTATTTCCATGGTGAAACCTTCCCAATGAATGTTATCTAAAGAAAAAAGAATAAAAATAAGCGGTTAATAGCTGTCAATGTGACTAGTTATTAACCGCTTACGTATATAACATCAATATTATCAGAAGTTAACCCTCTTACATAATTCTAGTGGTAATATTCCAGATGATAATGAGATAGATGTAATTTTTCAAAGAGAGTATTATTAATAATAATTAGACTTGAATTGAGAGTTCATTTTTCATGAAAGTAACTATAACTTTTAGAATAAAAGGAAGTTGATAATTTACTTTTGAATGAGCTTTGTTATCATTTAGGAGAGGCAGATAAAAAGAGGATATTTAAAAATAAGATAGTTTAATTACTACTTTGATCAAACTTTATTTCGAGTATACACTAATTATGTTTAGGTCATTTTAATTTATAGTAAATAATTGATTGTAGTGAGGCAGTTGGAGAGTCTTTGCCAATACTTTTTATATAGAACAATTTTTAGTTAAATATACTTTTTGTTGCGTAAGGTTAGAATATGGTGAACTAATATGTATTTTTAATTTTCTGAACTGATTTCTAGGATTTAATAAGACTATTTAAAGTCATGCCAGTAACTATGAGCATTATTCCTAGTAAGCCAATAAGTGTCGGGATTTTATCATGAAACACAAACACTCCTCCCAGCAATGTAAATATTACTTCACCGGACTGTGTTGATTCTACAACTGCTAATTTATGTGCATCACTACTTACTATATCGGTTGCTTTAAAAAATAGTGTTGTAGCAATAATTCCTGAGAAAACAGCTACTAATAAGGATTGAACTACTTGTCCTCCACTTGGTAGACCAACAGTTAATAAGCCAAATAACGATATAATTAGCCAAAATGGCATACTACATAGTGTCATACCAAATACTCTTTGAAAGGTACTGAATCTATTATCACAAACTTCTATCATTTTACGATTACCAAGTGGATAGGAAAATGCCGCTAGTATAACAGGCATAATTCCAATAAGTGCTTTTAGAGCAGAAATATCTTTTGCTTGTTGAAACTGTATTAAAAATATACCTAACAAAATAATAGATGACATTAATAAAGATGTTCTAGGAATTTTATTTCTTATCTTAACGATTCCATTTTCAGTTTCTACGCTTTTATAAAATAGTGGAGTCAGAAGTGCACCTGCGACTATAGTTATTTGCCAAGTTCCAGCAACTAACCATGATGAACCATATACTGAAGCAAAAGTTAGGGGGGCATAAAACAATCCAAATCCTATAGTACTCCAAGTTAACCATTGAATAGGTTTTTTAATTATATCATTTATTACGCCAAATAATTGATTTTTCATAATCATAATAAAAAGTAAAATTGGTAACATAAAAATAAATCTTAGTGATGAACTCCAAAGCCAACTACCACCAGAAACATTCATTTGTTGATTAAGTATAAAAGTAAATGCGAAAAAGAATGATGCGATTATTCCCAATATGAGTGCTTTTGTCATTTCAAAACTCCTTGTTCTAGATTATAGTTGTAATTCAAATTATTTTTTTATGCTATATTGGATACATATAAGTTATATTATACTATATTATCATAGAAAATGAGAAGACGCTAAGAAGTAAGAACATGGATAGGTTATTGCAGAAATATCAAGAGAATATATGGTAAACGTTTTTTATTAATGGGCCTTTTGCACAAATTACGACCACTGCACCAATAAAAAATTGACATACTAATAAAGTTGTGACAATATAATTTTGTAGACCGACGGACGGTCCGAGGAGAGAGGTAAAATATAATGAAAATTAATAAGGTAGCTATGAAAAATATAGATAAGATGTTAAAGGATAATAATAACAATCTAATATCGCCAATGGATGATATGTATGAATTGGGGATTATTCCTTCTTGTGATTTTTTTGAGATTGAAGATGAAGATGGTGTTTGTGGATTTTTTGCTACTAATAGTGAAAATGTCATGCTACAGTTCTACGTTAAGGATAAAAACAGAAAAGATATTTCAATGATTTTCGAGTCAGTCATTACTCAAAATGGCGTAAAGAAAGCGTTATGCTGTTCTAATGACCCTGTATTCTATTCATTGTGTAAAGAAAAATCTGCAAATATCGTTACGAATGATCATATGTTTCATGAGGAGGAAGTTATTATTAAACCTATGCCATTCGATGGGATTGTTATGGACAATGCTACTATAAATGAATTTGATGAAATTATGTCATATTTTACAGGGATAGGAATGGCTGGTGACTGGTTAATATATTACATTACTCAGCGAATTAATCAAGGTGAACTTGTATCCTTTAGATATAATGGAGAAATTATAGGAACTGGCGAGACTAGACCAAGTATTAGCAGTGAGGGTTATGCTAATATAGGTATGACCGTATCAACAAATTATAGAAGACTTGGGTTAGGCAGCTATATAATATCAACTATTAGAAATCTTACAAATGAAAGAGGCTATAAGGCTATTTGTTCTACAGATAAAACAAATATAGCATCTATTCACACTATTAGTAAGTCCGGTTTTGTGTGTTATCATAAGGTGGACGAAATAACTTTTTAGGGTGTAGTACAGAGCGATTGTTGGCTTATAAAAGGAGAATTTAATATGACTACTAGAGAGAAAATTATAATGACTGCTAATAAACTATAGAATTTGTTAACGGTGGAATTACAATATTGATATATAGCAAAAGATAGTTATATTTCAGGAAATGATTTGCTTATCCATATATTTTTTTACCCACTCTAAGGAATTTACAACAATTTATTGTATAGTATAGTTAATGAATTGTTTCGTCTTGGCAATTAACTACGTTATGAGAACTATTTATATTAAATATAAGGAGGAGATTCAAATGAAAAATAATACGAAAAATGAAAGAATAACACTAATTATTTCTGTATCTTCACTTATTATTGCTTCAATAACCCTTGTGGTTTCAAAGATTAACGGAATGACAATGTTACCTAACATTACTATATTTGTTTCTGCTATTTCTATTTTTTTATGTAGTATTGCAAATTATAACTATATTGAGAAAAACAAAAAAATATCAAATTTCTTGTTTTTAGGTGGGATATTTACATTATTTATAGTGGTTATTTCTGCATTTAAAATATTTGTTTAGGAAATGTATAAGTATAATTCTAAATAACTTATATATGCATTTTTCTTTTATTATGACGGAATATTCTTAAAGTTCGTCATAACAAATCAAATAAAGAAATCCGCTTTATTATAAAGAGCATTAAGGGGTAACTTGCCAATTGAAGTAAGAGATAAAGTTGGAAGAGTACTTGTTACTTGTGACAAAGAGAATATTGCATCAGCAAAGACCATTATAGGAAATGGTGGTTTGTTGGAGAATGAAGTTTCAGAGGAAAAAAGAATTACGCAAAGATATTGGATTACATTTTATGAATTATATACTTTATGTAGATTTGGACGAGTTAGGAACAATATAACTATATTACTCGGATGTATGGTATTCTTTTTGGCTTGGTTTATAATTCTAGTGATTAGAATTGTGAAAAGGCCGGCAGTTGCATCGCAACAGATTGTAGATAGACATGAGTTCTATTCACGTTCTAAAACTAGATGGACTTGCACCGCTTTAATAATTATAGTTCTTATAACAGGTTTTTACGGAGTGAAAATATATCATACTGCAATAAATTACAATGGAAAGCTATCATGGGTTTTAAGGGATTTAAAAAATAAAAGAACGGTAAAGATTGAACATACTAACATATATGAAAGTGGTGTAGAAGGGATATTTACAGATATTAATAAAAAGATTTATATGCCTGAAAAATTATATGTTGTAAATAATTTTAGCCTTAACTTCGATTCGAATGGAGAAATTACATCATTTGATACATTTCTTTATGGAAAAAATGCTAAAGGTGAGTCAGAAAGCTATTTGATTAGTTATAATAGCAATAAGTCAGCCAATATAACTATATATTTAAATGGTTATGCGGGTGTAGAATATAATGAAGATAAGCTAATAGAGCCATTATTTAGTTCGATGAAGGTAATTCCACTTAAGATAGCGGTGAGCAGCTGGCCTGGACAGCAGTATGGTATCCTCTATTCTGGATTGCGAAGCTTTGGATACAATACAGATGGTATTGTTTATATTGATTCGAAGGGGAATACAAATTCAGCTGTTAATTCATATTCTGAAATAATAGGATATACTGTTTCTGTATATGTACCAGGTAAAGAAAATGAAATTACTCCTGTTAGATACAATTTAACAGATAGTTTAAATAATATTAAAGCAGAAGAGCCTTCATTAGACAATAAAAAGAGTTCTGATCAGTCCGAGGATGTTGCAGATGAATTTTATTTTTCAAAGCTAGTTGGGTATCGTTTAGAAATAACGGGATCTGCAGCGGGTAGTAGAGCTTATGCGCTAACAGGCACTACTGATGGTGGGAGCACATGGAACAGAATCAATGAAGACCCATTCGTAGGGTCGCTTGGATTTGCGGTAGAAATGGTTTTTTTGAATGATAGACTTGGATTTATATGTTTATCTTCTAACGGCGGAAGAAAGGGGCAATTATATCGTACAGAAGATGGAGGAGTATCTTATAAAAAAGTGGATTTTCCAGGGGTAAAGGTAGCATTAAAAAATGGTGAAACATATAATCCATTTGATTTACCTGGAATGCCTTATGAGAAAGATGGGAGTCTTAATGATTTAGTTGGACAAGGATCTGATGGAGATTATAATGGAGGATCTAAAGCCTTTTATCAATCAAAAGATAATGGAATAACATGGCAGTATATAAATGAAATTAATAAAAAGTAACATTATAATTTAGGAAACTCTAATTTGTACTTTAAATATGGTTACAATTATTTTTAAATGGTCAATAACCCCAAAGTGAAAGTAACACAATTGGCATTGTGTTACTTTCACTTTATTTTTTTAAATTTTTAATACTACAACTTTTATATTGAAAAAATGTAAAATTTACAATATAATTGATATAGTTGTTAAAAAATAATTTTTTTAGATAAAGAGTCATATTGTGGAGAAATTTAGGGGGAAATTAATAAAACTTATAAATGAAAAAGGACCTTTGAATGAAAAAATAATCTCATATTATTAGATATGGAATTCCTCTTCATATATACTGATAAAATCAAGCGATATTAGCAGAAAATTAAAATGGGATGGTACAAAAATTTAAGTTGTAAAAACAGAAAAAATTTAATTTCTTATTTTTATACTATAAAAATATAAACCAAATAACTACTCTATATTTTCAAAATAGAAAGTTAGTTGCTTGATTTTAGAAAGGAAGTGACAACAATATTGTTGGCTTGCGGTGTAGCATTATAAAGAGATGTTATTATATACTCCAATCATTGCTATAAATGTGTTGAGTTTAAATGTTGGGTCTATGAACAAACTTTATAAATATAGTAATTTATTTAGAATTTATAGATGTGAAGCCAATCAAATATGAAAAATATGAAAAATAATAAAAATAAAAATTCTATTAAACGTACCATTCCGAGAATAATAAAAGATATCCAACAGGAAACAGAGGATTCAAATATGACAAGTAGGTATGAAAATATTATGGTAAGCATGTTCGCATCGGTATTATTATTTTTCGCATCGATAGTAAACTTTATCGTTCGTTATTTAATTCAGTCACAAAACTTTAAGATTTGCTTATTAAACAGCTTACTATTTATACTTATTGGTGTAGCATTTGAAGTCGTATCTAGAATTAACTTAAAAACTAAGCTTGTTACGCTAATTATTTCAGGGCTTTCTTTTTTAACATTAATGTATATAACCATCGCATTTTATGATATCATCGGACCAGCCATATGGACTGTTGCATTTATACAGCTTTTACTTGCCATGATACGTATTACAAAAGTAATGCTTTATTCCCTTGTTTTGGCTATAGTAATGTCTAACATCTATATCC